>JBGPEF010000023.1:0-21258 GCA_041482675.1 Tepidisphaeraceae bacterium
CCATCGACATGCAGGTGCCGGCCAACGCCGAGATCGTCATCGAGGGCTACGTCGATCCCAACGAAAAGCTGATGGAAGGCCCCTTCGGCGACCACACCGGCTTCTATTCCCTGGCCGACTGGTATCCGGCCTATTACATCACCGCCATCACCCACAAGAAGGACCCGATCTACCCAACCACCATCGTCGGAAACCCCCCCATGGAAGACTACTTCCTGGGCAAGGCCACCGAGCGAATCTTCCTGCCGCTCCTGAAGATGATCGTCCCCGACATCGTCGATTACGCGCTGCCCATCAGTGGCGTCTTCCACAATTGCGCTTTTGTGAAAATCAAAAAAGAATACCCCTTCCAGGCCCGCCGGGTCATGCACGCCATCTGGGGCGCTGGCCAGATGTCATTCACCAAGTTCATCATCGTCGTCGATGAGCACGTCGATGTGCACAGCGAGCAGGATGTGCTCTTCCACCTCTTCTCCAACTGCGACCCAGCGCGAGACACAGAAATCGTCCACGGCCCCGTGGACATCCTCGATCACGCCTCCCCCGAAATGGGCGCCGGCAGCAAGATCGGCTTCGACGCCACCGCCAAATGGACCGGCGAAGGCAAAGTCCGCACCTGGCCGAAGGAAATCGAAATGGATCAAGCGACCAAGGAGATGGTCACGAAGAAATGGAAGGAGTATGGGCTGCAATGAATTCGCGACAGAAAATGGTGGGCGAATGCCAACGGACTACGGAGCGGATTCTGATAATCCCTCCGCGTTCCGTCGTGGAACTAATGTGTGCCGACGGCGCGGCACGAAAATGGAAACTGAACGTCGGCCGCCGCTTCCGAATTGGCTATTACAGCCGGAATGATGGCTTGGACACCATCTGGTTGGTAAACGATGCGGGGGAGTATGAGCAGACAACGGATCGCGGTTTTCTGTTGAAGTACTTCAAGATCGTGAAGCTTTCCGGGGAGAAGGACTTCTTTGGCAAAAACCGCCGTCGCCTGCCGCGGCTGCGCAGCTCGTCTCACGCCGCATCGTGATCACGCGGGTGTGAGCTGTCCCCAATACACATCCGTGTCGTAATCGAAGGGGACGGTTCCATTCTGCTGGAAGCGGCCGAAGATGCGATTGAGCTCGCGGAGCATGGGGTCGTGGTTGGGGTGGCCGGCGGCGGGGACGTAGGAGCTGGAGAGAAGCCGGCCCAGAAGGCCTTCGAAGTCGAAAATCTGCTGGTTGTCCAGGCGATGGTGGGTGTAGGTGGGGCCGAGGAACGTGCGCAGTGCGCCTTCGTCGATGTTGTCGTGGCGGACCAGGGAATAGTCGGTGGCGAATTGCTGGAGCAGTTGCTCGTAGGCTTCGAGAAACGGCGAGGTGCCCTTCTTGCGGCTGTTCCAGATGATGATGGCGTGGCCGCCGGGCTTGAGGATGCGGAGGAATTCGTTGCGGGTCTTCTCGCGGTCGAACCAGTGGAAGGCCTGCATCGCGGTGATGAGGTCCACCCAGTGGTCGGGCAGTGTGATGGCTTCGGCCGTGCCGTTGATGGCGCGGAACCTTGGGAAATCGGCCAGCAAGCGCTGGGCGGCCAGCCGCATCGGCTCGTTGGGCTCGACGCCGTAGACCTTGTTGCCATTGCGGAGGAATGGCTCGCTGGAAATGCCCGGCCCGCAGCCGATGTCGGCGATGGTGCTCTCGGGCGTCAGGTTCAACTCGTTCTGGAGAAGGGGGAGCAATGTGTCGGGATAACGCGGCCGAAAGCGGATGTAGTTGTCAACGCGGTCGGAAAAACGGAGCTTGGGGTCGAGTGTGGGGTTCATTTGGCGAAGCGCAGCGACGAGAGTTTGAGGGATTCGGTCAGGACGACTTTGCCCTTGGTATCGCGGATCTCCATGGTGAGCATCGGATCGGCCGCGGACCAGTCGAAGGTGAGCAGGCCGAAGTTGGAATCGACGAAGTTGTGCGCGCCGACGCGATAGCGATTCGGCTCATCCTGCGTCTCGGGCTTGCTGGGGCTGTTGAGGCTGGAGGAGGTAATGTCCCAGAGGGGATAGGGGATCGCGCGTTCGGTGCGGGAGATCTCAGCGCGATGGCGGTCGCCGCTGATGATGAAGACGCCGCTGGCCTTGGTCTGCTTGATCAGGCGGTAAAAGCGCTGCTGCTCGAGGGGAAAGTTGCCCCACTTCTCCCAGGGCTGATCGTCGGCCACAAACTGCACCGACGAGCCGATGATGCGAATGTCCGCCGGAACCTTGAGCTGCTCTTCCAGCCACCTCCACTGCGCGGGGCCAAGGAAAGTAGCGGCCGGGTCGCGATTGGGGGCGTTGCGGCCGGTGGAGTGGAGGACGAAGCCGTCCTTGTCGGCGTGCGGGTCCGCAGGTTCAAAAGATTTGTAGGGAGGATCCATGGGCTTAAGGGGGCTGCGGTGATAGCGGGTGTCGAGCAGGATGATCTGGATGCGCTTGCCGGCCGGGCCGAAAAGGTAGGATTCATAGACACCCTGGCGTTTCCAGCGCGGCGAGTCCTTGGGCTCGTTGAAGAACTCGAGGAAGAGCTTCTGGGATTCATCTTTTTTTGGATAATCAGCGCCCACGTCGTTGGCGCCCATGTCGTGATCATCCCAGGTGGCCAGGATGCGGGTGGGCGAGGCGCGGAGCTTGGCAAAGCCCGGGATCGCCGCCAGCTTGTCGTAGCACTTGCGCATCACATCCATGTCGGTGGTGTCGGCATAGATGTTGTCGCCGAGGAAGATGAAGAGGTCGGGATGGATCTCGTTGATCGCATCCCAGACCACCTGCGGATACTCCTGGCTGGCGCAGGAGCCGAAGGCGATCTTCTGGATTGGTGGATCCTGTTGCGCAACACAGACGCGCGACGCGGCAAGCCAGAGCGCGAGCAGGATCAGGACGAGTCGGCGCATGGTAGGGGGGGTCATTCGATGGCCGCCAGTGCGCCGCGGATGTAGCCGACGGTTTCGGCCAGGCCGGGCAGCGGATCATCGGCATCCTTCTCGTATTCGATGCCGACATGGTAGGCGTAGTTGATCTTGACCAGCGCCTGGAGGATGGACTTGAGATTGAGTGCGCCGCGGCCGGCTTCGATGGGTTTGCCCGTGGGCGCGGTGGAGTCGATGTCCTTGAAGTGGATGTCGAAGAGGCGCGACTGGCACTTGAGGATCGCCTCTGCCGGATCGACCTTGGCGCGGGCGGTGTGGCCGACGTCGATGCACAGGCCGATGCGCGGGTCGAGGTTCTGGATGGCATCCCACGGCTCGTAGGGGCTGGGCCAGGTCTTCTCTTCCGGCCCATGGTTGTGGATGGCCAGGCGAATGTCGTAGTCCTTGATCAGCTTGTCGCAGATCGGCAGGGCGGCCGGGACGGGATTGCAGACGATGGTGGGGATGGCGGCGGCTTTGGCGTATTCGAAGGCATTGCGGACCTGCCCCTCGTTGGCGGGCAGCGTGATGACGCCGCAACTGATGACAATCAGGCCGCCGTCGGTGAACTTCTTCACACCCGCCTTGATCTGCTCGGGCGTGCCTTTGAGCGGCAGGTGCATGTCCTTGGGGGAGACATACTTCAGCCCGACGCGCTGGATCGCTTTGACGGCCGCATCAACATTGAGCTTGCGAAGAGAGTAAGAGGCAACGCCGATCTTTAGATTGTGGAGTGGGTCGGGTTTGAGAGGTGACGTTTGATCGGCGACTGCCGCTGGCAGCGCGGCGGCAAATGCAACGAGCGCGGCCGAGCCGAGGAGATGGCGGCGGGAGAGCGAATTGTCAGTTGGCATACAGACAATTGTAATGCCATGCTGGTATTTTCAAAGGGTGAAGGAGCAACTCGAGGAAGTCATGAAGGAAAAACAGAAGTCTGGCCGCAAACTTTGCACTCTTTGCGGAGCCCCGATACCCGCGGCGCGATTGGCGGCGATTCCCGGGGTGAAGATTTGCATCGAGTGTGCGAAGAAGAATCCGCCGAAGATCGATGTGGAGGCGCTGGATCTGTCGGAGGCGAGTCCGATTGATCGGACGGGGTTTGCGCCTAGTGATTAGCGAGGGTGACGCGGCCGCATTCGGGGCAGCGCTGCGGGGTGGCGCGGATGTCGTAGCCGCAGTTGGGGCATAGGCCGATGCGGTGGCGGCGGCGGGATTTGATGCTTCGACGAATCCAGATGAGAGGAGCGAGTGCGAAGAGCGCTGTGGGGAGCCAGGCGGGGATGGCGAAGATGTGTTCGGAGAGATCGTAGAAGGATGCGCCGTGGCCGGTATCGACGATGTGGAAGCCGAGGTGGTTGAACCAGCGTGAGTTGTCGTTTTCGAGATAATCCCAGCCGAGGTGGCCGGGACCGAGGCGGCCGTGGGACCAGAAGGGTGGGCGCGAGGCGAGGTCGGAAGGCATGGTGGCTCCTCGAGGATAGACCGTATGCATCTCGGAGCTGAAGCGGATGGAACCGCGGGTGAAGGCGATGGCATGAACCTGAAACGTGATGGCGTGTGGGTCCTCTTGCCCCATCGTGCCCGAAGCCTGTCCGATGCTGATGACTCTGTATCGGGCGAGATAGTCGGAGCCCCAGTAGCTGCGGGTCCAGAGGGTGATGGTGAGCGCGCAGAAAAGGAGCGAGATTAATGAGAGCGTTGGGAAGATGATGCGGCGAATGCGAATCATGTGCAAAGCTGAGCAACCGCCCAGCGGTGGCTTTCGTGGGTGAGGACGGCGATGGCGTCGTGGGGAGTGAGCCAGATGATCTCGGTGCCGGGTTCGGGGCGAGAGGAGGGTGCGCGGGGGTCGAAACTGACGCGGAAGAACGTGCAGTGTTTTTCGAAGTTGAGGGAGAGAGAATTGCTGTGGATGAAATCGATGGTGTGGCCGATCTGGCGGTGGATGATGACGGGGCGGCCGGTTTCTTCGAGGAGTTCGCGGTGGAGGGTTTGCTCGGGAGTTTCGCCGGGGTTCGCGCCGCCGCCGGGGAGGCCGATGCCGCCGGAGGTTTGGATGATGGCGAATTGGTCGTGGGAGTTTTTGATGATGGCGTATGAGCCGGGGCGGGCAATGTAGGAGCGGCCTTCGAGGCAGCGGCCGTATTGGATTTGCGGGGTGGGGGCGAAGATTTTTGAGTTGTGCTCCTGCCACTGCGAGCGCGTGAGGCGATAGAGAATGTGGCGGGAGAGGGGATGGTCTTTGGGGACTTTGGGGTGAGCGAAATCGTCGACCTCGGAGCGTGTCATGCCCAATCGCTCCATCAGCATCCAGGATGGCTCGTTGGCGGGCACGGTGAATGAGACGATTTCGGCGAGCTGGAGTTTTTGGAAGCCGAATTCGAGGGCAGCGCGGGCCGCTTCGGTGGCGTAGCCGCGGCCTTGATGCGGGTGGGCGATGCGCCAGCCGATTTCGACGCAGGGGGTGAAGTGGGATTCGAAGAGGGGATGGGTGAGGCCGACGCTGCCGATCAAAGTTGCGGTGGCGGTTTCTTCAACGGCGAAAATGCCGAAGGCGTGGCGGTGGAAATGATCCATCAGGCGCGTGATGGCGGCGGCGCTTTCCCCGCGCGTTAGAGTTTTGGGGAAGTGGCGCATGACGCGCGGGTCGGCGTTCATGGTGGCAAACTGGGGGAGATCGGCTTCGTGCCAGGGGCGCAGCGTGAGGCGGGGGGTGGTGAGGGTTGGTTGCGCGAGCTCGATCATTTGAGAGGGGTTAGGTCCCAGAGCTTGATGGAAGTGTCGCCGCCGCCGCCGCCGGAGATGAGGGTTTTGGAGTCGGGTGAGAAGGTGAGGGATTCGATGCGGCCGGTGTGGCCGGTAAGGGTGGTGATTAGTTTTGCGGTGGCGGGGTTCCAGAGTTTGATGGTTTTGTCTTTGCAGCCGGAGGCGAGGAGTTTTCCGTCGGGGGAGAAGGCGACGAAATCGACTTCGCCCTGGTGACCTTCGACGGTGTGGAGGAGTTTGTGAGAATCGGCGGACCAGAGGCGGACGGTGGAGTCTTCGCTGCTGGAGGCGATGAGTTTGCCGTCGGGGGAGATGGCGACGGTTTCCAGTCCTCCGGTGTGGCCTTCGAGGGTGGCGATGGATTCGCCGGTGGTGGAATTCCAGATGCGCAGGGTTTTGTCGCTGGAGGCGGTGATGATTTCTTTGCCGTTGGGAGTGTAGACGACGGATTTGACGCGGGCGGTGTGGCCCTGGAGGGTTTTGAGTAAGTCGCCGCTTGCGACATCCCAGAGGCGCAGGGTTTTGTCTTCGCTGACGCTGGCGAGCGTGTTCTGGTCGGGCGAGAAGGCCAGCCAGCGCACGACATCGTTGTGGCCTTCGAGGGTGCGGAGAATTTTGGCGGTTTTGGCGTTCCAGAGGAGGATGGTTTTGTCAGCGCTGCACGTGGCGAAGAGATCGCCTTTGGGGGAGAAGGTGACGCAGTAGACGTCGGCGGTATGGGCGTTGAGGGTGCGAAGAGGTTTGCCGGTCTTGGGGTTCCAGAATTTGATCGTGCGGTCACGGCTGGATGAGACGAGTGTGGCGCCGTCGGGGGAGAACGTGACGCACATGACCGAGCCGGAGTGGGCGCTGATGGTGAGCAGTTTTATGTCGGCGGAGGCGGTGAGAGGGAAAGAGAGAAGCAGGGCAATTAGCAGGCGTTTCATGGAACTCCATGGTACTGCAATGAGTCCAAGGTGGAACGTGAGACGATTGTTTCGACATATGCTGCTGGTCTGCGCTGTGGCGTCGCTGCTGCTGTGCGCCGCCACGGTTTGGCTTTGGGTGCGGAGTTATCAGGGGTCGGATTTTGTGGAGTATGGGGGGAAGGGGAGGATGCTTTATAAGGTGATCTCGGGGCATGGGACGCTGGATTTTGTGGTGATCCCGAGATGGCCGCAGTGGGAGGAGTTTCGGGTGGGGAGATATGACGCATATGTGTATTACGGCACGCGTTACAGCAAGAGGTTGCTGGGATTTGGGACGGAGGCGATATGGCCGGAGTATGGGGGGAGGTATGTAAATGTTCCGCATTGGTTTGTTGCTACGTGCG
Source organism: Tepidisphaeraceae bacterium (assembly GCA_041482675.1). Taxonomy (GTDB): domain Bacteria; phylum Planctomycetota; class Phycisphaerae; order Tepidisphaerales; family Tepidisphaeraceae; genus JBGPEF01. The sequence continues at coordinate 7,001 of JBGPEF010000023.1, forward strand.
TGGGATTGGCGGCGATTTGGTTTGCGCGGATGTGGTGGCGGAGGAGGAGGCGGGAGATGGCGGGGAAATGCAGGGTTTGTGGGTATGACATGAGGGCGACGCCGGAGAGGTGCCCGGAGTGTGGGGCGGAGGTGGCGGTTGCGTAGTAATATGTGGGAGTGAGACGGCGCCTCTGGGGAATCCTCTGTGTGACATCGTTGGTGCTCTCGATGGGAATCGTGCTGCTGTGGGCTCGCAGCTATTTCAGGGCATATAGCATTAACCGTTCTGTGGGAATGGGAGATGGTTTTAATGGTGAGGAGCGTGAGACCTTTGTTGTTTCCAATCGAGGGTGGTTTTTTTTGGCGACGAATTGGGAGCATATCATTACGAAACAAAACCTGAACGCCACGAGGCGGGTAAGAGATGGATCACCTTCTCGATTCCGCCGCCCGACAATTACGGGCCTCCGGCTTACTTCCCCATGAACTATCAGCGGCCCGACGGGGGCTACGGCAGGTCGAGTGGCGTTGATGCACTCGTCGTTTCGATCGGGCATTTCGTGAGGCACTCCAGGTACAAAAGCGATTGGACAAACCGGGCGACGTGGGCCATGTCTGTACCGCATTGGCTGGCGGCGTTGGTGCTTCTGGTGCTGCCGGGGGTGCGGTTGTGGCAAGGGGTGAAAGAACGGAGAAGGACGCGGGCGATGCGGGAGGGGAAGTGCGGGAAGTGTGGGTATGACCTTCGCGGGAGCGCGGAGAGGTGTCCGGAGTGCGGGAATTTGGGAGTGAAGAGCGAATTGCAAATTTGAGATTTGAAAGAAGACCCCTCACCCTGCCCTCTCCCCGGAGTACCGGGGCGAGGGGAAGAGGAGGAGTACCGGGGCGAGGAAAAAAAAAGAAGGATGCTTCAGCGAGCTTGTGTAGTGGCAGGCATGGTGGTTGGCGGTGGTGAGGGGGCGGCGCCGGGCTCGTACCAGTCGCCACGGAGCCAGTCGGCGATTAACGCGATGGATTTTTCGTCGAGGATTTTTTTAGCGCCGAAGGCGGGCATTTCGTTTTTCTTACCGTAGAAGCGTTCGTGCCCGGGGTCGTGCAGGAAGGCGAGGAGCCAGGGGCGGGAGGCGTAGCCGGTGAGGTCAGGGGTGTTGGCGGTGTCTTTGCTGCGCGCGGCGTTTTCGGCGGATGTGGGGCCGGGGAACTGGTGGCAGTCAACGCAGCGAATGTCGGCCGCCAGTAGAAGATCACGGCCCTTTTTAATAATCGCGGCGTCGGCCTGATCCTGATGGCGCTGCGATGGGAGCTGGGCCTCGGCGGAGACGGCGGCGATCACGGCCTGCATGTCGTTCTTGTCGTACTCGGGGACTTCACGCTTCACGAACTTGACCATTTTGCCGGTCTTGAGTTTGGGTGCGCCGAGATCGTTGGGCGAGTCCACTTGTTTGGGATCGAGGATGCCGGTGAGCCATTGGCGGGAGCCGAAGCCTTTGAGATCGGAGGCTATTTGGGGTTGCTTGGCCGGATCGGGCTTGAAGCCGACGCCGTCGTGGCCGTCGTAGCGGTGGCAGGAGGCGCAGTGGGCTTTGAAGAGCTTGGGGCCCTGCGTGTAGGCATCTTCGCGGAGGAGGGAGACAGCGCCGGTGGCGGGGATTCCGGTGGGGCGGTTGGCCAAGTCTTTGACGCGCTCGGCATCTTTGTGGGCCTGGGTGACGGCGGCGTGATACTCGGGTTTGGCTCGATCTTCGGCGACAGCGCGGAAGGTGAGGATGACCACGCCGGTGAGGAGGGCGAAGAGGAAGACGACGTTGAAGCGGTGGCCGAGCTTCCAGCGGCCGACGATGGGCATGAGGAAGAGGATGAGCATGACCAGGCCGGGAATGACAACCGCGCCGAGGACTTCGCGTTCGCCGGCGAAGGATTTCAATTTGAGGAATTGGTAGAGGAAGAGGAAATACCACTCGGGGCGGGCGGCGGAATAGGCCTCGGAGGGATCGGCGGGTGCGCCCAGTTCCGCGCCGACGTGATGTTGGCCGAAAATCAGGGGGCGATAGATGAGGAAGAGAACGACGGCAAGGACGGCGAGGCAGGCGATGGCGTCCTTGAGGAGCTGATCGACCCAGAAATGGGTATCGGCAGCGCGCTTGGGTTCTTTGTGTTTGATGCCGTGGCGGCGGAATACATAGATATGCGCGACGATGAAAAACATCATCAGCGCGGGGAGGAGGCCGGCGTGGAGGGCGAAGAAGCGGGTGAGGGTGTGGTGGCCGTATTCAGCGCCGCCGACGACGATGCGCTGGAGCGATGGGCCGACGATGGGGACGGTGAGCATGATGTTGGTGGCGACCTTGGTGGCCCAGTAGCCCTTCTGGTCCCAGGGGAGGAGATAGCCGGTGAGGGAGAGGCCGAGCACGAGATTGAGGAGGATGAGGCCGATCCAGAAATTGACTTCGCGCGGGGCGCGATAGGCGCCGTCGATGATGATCTGGAGCATGTGGAGGGCGAGGAGGACGATCATGGCCTGGGCCATGAAATGGTGGATGCCGCGGAGGAGTGCGCCGCCGGCCATCTGGTATTGGATGAAGTAGACAGATTCCCAGGCGGTTTGGGAGGAGGGGCTGTAGGAGGCCCAGAGGAAGAAGCCGGTGATCATCTGCACAGTGAATGCGAATACGAGGGTGGAGCCCCAGACGTAGCGCCAGCGCGAGCCGCCGGGGATGTTTTCGAAGAGCATGGAATGAACCATGGCTCTGTAGCCGGTGCGGTCGTCGAGCCAATCGAGGAGGGCTTTTCTCATACGGTCGTTTTTCTCATACCGGGATTCGCAGGTGAGTTCCGGCCTGGAAATTCTGGAAGCGGACTTTGACGATGCCGGATTTGAGAGATTGTTGATCGACTTCCAGCTCATCGAGCCCGCGCGGGCTGACGGAGCCGGCGATGAGGGAGCCATCTTTTTGGAACGTTGAGTTGTGGCAGGGGCACTTGAAGGAGCCGTCGGCCGTGGCATCGACGAAACAGCCCAAGTGAGGGCAGACGACGTTGACGGCGGTGACTTTGTCTTTGTTGCGGCGGAGATAGACCGCGCCGATGCGCTGGGCGGGATAAAGGTTCCAGGCATCGCGGCGGTCGGCGACGACCTGGAAGGGATGGGGGAGGTCGTCGTCGGGGAGGGCGTCGAGATTGGTGACGGGAAGGAAATCGGCTTTGTTGGTTTTGCGTCGGAGGGGATCGAGGAGCACGGTAAGGCCGGTGGCGGAGGGGATGAGGACGACGATGAGGCCGACGGTGACGGCGAGGACTTTTTTCAGAAAGGTGCGGCGGTCGTCTTCCGGGGGCGATGAGTGTGTTGTTGCTTCCGCCATAAGGGGGGCTGATTCTATGAGAGGCCCGGTTGGAGGTACAAGCGGGGGTGGGGGATGTTGGAGAAAGCGTCAGGGTATCGGTACGACACGGTCGAAGATCCAATCCGCGATCTCCTCTTTGGCCATGAGGTTATTCGCTACGCGCATGGTGACGTCATAAAGTTCTTCCCATGCGCAAGAGAGCATGTAGCCGTTTCGGGCGAGAAACTCTGTAGCACTCGCAGCGCCTGTTCTCTTGTTGCCGTCTATAAATCCCTGAGATGCAGCGAGATGAAAGAGATAAGCCGCTGCCATCATTGGGATGTCGGGGTGCAGGTATTCGCCGAACATTCTGGCTTGAGGCTGAGCGACAGCGGATTCAACAACGTTCTTGTCGACAAAGCCCTCGCGGCCTCCGTGGCGTTTCAGTTGATCGGCATGGATTTCGAGGACATCCTGAAGGGAGAGGAATACGATGTCGCTCATTGCCGTTAGGAAAAAGGCCCTGTCAATACCCGGGGCCAATTAGTGCGGAAGAATCTACTTTGCAAGCTTCGCGAATGCCCGCGCGAACTGCTTGTTGACGAATTGTCGAGCCTTGGCCGCAGTTAGCTTCCGGCCAGGGGGCGGTACAACGCGTTTTCGGGAGGTCTTCGTGGTGCTCATAGGGCTCCAACTGCTGAGACAGAGTTTAGGTTACGCCCGAGTCTGAGGCAATTAGATTCATTGCAGACATTTTATCCAGACTCATCCTTTCCGGCGTGAGCTTAGATCATTTTACGGCGATGTAATACAACTCTCCCTCACTGAGTTGCTGTCCCGCGGCCATTTCGGCCTGCGAGCCGATTCCCATGTAGATGTCGCAGCGGCCGGAGGCGCGGATGGCGCCGCCGGTGTCTTGATCCATCATGAAGCCGGTGAAGTGCCATTTTTGCTGCGGGTTGTCGGTGCGAGGCATCTCGACGGAGAGGAAGGCGGGCATGGCGCGGGGGTAGACAGTCATGTTGACGGTCTTGTCGAGGGTTTTGTCGGTGGCAATGCTGGCGGATGTGGTGACGGGCTGGTTGAGCGCGCCGAAGGGGCCGCCGGGACGCTCCGTGAAGAAGACGGTGCGGTTGTTGAGGTAGAGATATTTATCCTGCGCCTCGGGATGTGCTGCGAAATAGGCGGCGAGGGTTTTGAGGTTGAGGTCTGCTTTGGCGATGAGGCCGTCGTTGACCATGGCGCGGCCGGGGGATTCGTATTCGTGGCCGTTGTGGCCGGCGTAGCCGACTTCGAGGGTTCGGCCGTCATCCATGCGAAGGATGGCCGAGCCCTGGACGGTGACGACATAGGCTTCCCATCGCGTTTTGAGATAGATGAATTCCTGGCCGGCGAGGCTGCGGTCGCGTTCGATCTCGGCGCGGGTGTAGTAGGGGACGGTTGAGCCGTCGGGGAGTTTTCGGCCGATGGTTTCGCCGGTGATGGCGTCGGCGGCGAGGTCCTTGGGACGCTTGTAGAGGGGCCATTGATAAGGTCCATGACGCGTGGCGCTGGCATCGTAGATCGGCGTGCAATAGCCGGTGAAGAGGACGGTGTCGGTGAATCCCGGGCCGTCGGGTTTGGGTGCGCCGATGGATTTGTAGACGTCAAAGCGCGAGCGGATTTGCTGATCGATGTATTGGCCAGGGTCGGGATTTTGAGCGGCGGCGGCGATGACCTCTTTAAAGGTGGTGAGGGTGGCCAGGGCGCGGTCGTGGGAGATATCGAGGTAGGGGAAGGAGTGCTGGGAACTGGGGTGATTGAGGTAGGCGATGCTGTTGTCGACGGCGCGGGGGAGGAGGGCGAGGTTCCAGGTGCATTTGGAGAAGTCGGGATACTCAGCGGGTGAGATTTTGCGGAGAGCGACCCGGCCGGGCGGGAGTTCGCGGTTGAAATCGACCTGAGGCGGTTTTTTATGGGTGCAGCCGACAGGGAGCAGGAAGAGAGAGAAGAGAAGTGCCCAAGTCCATTTGGTCATGTCATCCATCCGTGAAATTCAGTTGCACCAATAATAGCGAGCGGCGGTAGGGAAAAATAGGGGCGGTGGCACCCTGATTTGATCGCCGTAAGTCACTGCTGCGGCTGCAGCTAGTGTTTGTTTGAAAAACGCTTGTGCAACGCATCGACGAAGGTTTAGTATAGCGCAATGAAAACCAGGTCCGGACAGGCGGCGCTGGCGGAGCGTCGTCGGCGATGTGGGTCCGGACGCATCTCTTATGAAATGGGTAGGCGTGAAAGGTAAATCCCGAATGTGCAAGTGGTTGGCGATTTCGCTGATGGTGGCGGTCTGTCCATCCCTCGGGCGGGCGGCGGAGGCGCTAAAACCGATCAGTTATCAGAAAGATGTGATGCCGATTCTGACGGCCAGCTGTATTGGGTGCCATTCCCCTGAAAAGAAGAAGGGGGGATTGGATATGAGCGGTTTTGGGGCGATGGTGACGGGGGGACAAGAGGGGGTGGCGTTTGTGGCGGGGCAGCCCGATAAGAGCAAGCTGATTACGATGGTCTCCGGGCCGGAGCCGGAGATGCCGGACAAGGGGGACAAGCTGACGGCCGCCCAGGTAGAGATTTTGAAGCGCTGGGTGGCGGAGGGGGCCAAGGATGATTCGCCGGTGGCGGTTGTTAAAGAAGGGCCGGCGGGAGAGCCGGGGCCATCGCCGTTGTCGCAGCCGCCAAAATATGCATCGCTGCCGGTGATCACGGCGATTCAGTATTCGCCGGATGGGCAGGTGATTGCGATTTCGGGGTATCACGAGGTGCTGCTGCACAAGCCGGATGGGTCGGGGCTCGTCGCCAGACTGGTGGGGGGATCGCCAAGAATCGATTCGCTCATGTTTTCCGGCGATGGGAAGATGCTCGCGGTTTCCGGGGGTGCGCCGGCGCTGTTTGGGAATATCCAGGTTTGGGATGTGGGGGAGAAGAAGCTGGTCAAGAATTACAAGACAGCGCGGGATACGGTTTTTGGCGTGAGTTTTTCGCCGGATAACACCAAGGTGGCGTTTGGATGCACGGATAAATCGGCCCGGGTGATTCAGGTCAGCAATGGCCAGGAAATCATGCGGCTGGATCAGCACAATGACTGGTGCCTGGCGACGTGTTTCACGAATGATGGGAAGCGGATCGTGACGGGGAGCCGGGATCAGGCGATGAAGCTCTCGGACCTGATGCTGGGGCAGTTTATCGATGACATCAACAACCCGCTGGAGCCGCTGATCTGCATGGCCAAGCACCCGAAGGAGGACAAGGTGCTTTACGGCGGCGCGATGAGCAAGGCGAGGATTTACAAGATTTCAGACAACCAGGGGCGGACGGCGGCACGGACGGATAACAACAAGATTCGCGAGTTTGAGCAGCAGCCCGGGCCGGTGCATTCGGTGGCGTGGAGCGCGGATGGGAAACAGGTTTGCCTGGGAAGCGTGCGCGAGGCGCGGGTTTATGCGGAGGATGGGAAAAAGATCGCGACGCTGAGCGGGAATGAGGGGGCGGTGTTTGCGGTGGCGTTTTCGCCGGATGGGAAGCAGGTTTGCACGGGGGGCTTTGATGGGATGATCAGATTGTTTGATGCGCAGAAGGGGACATTGATCAAGGCGTTTGAGCCGGTGGCGGTGGAGAAGATGCAGCAGGCGGCGAAATGAAGAGTGGCCGCGGATTACGCAGATTTGCGCAGATCAGATGAGGAGATTTGATGAAGGGTTGCTGGATTAATAGACGGATTGGGTTGGGGGTTGTGGTCGCGGTGTTGGCGGGGGTTTCGTTTGCGAAGGATTCGATGCCGGATATGCCTGCGCCGGCCGCGCCTCCGTTGCCGGCGGTGACGGCCATCAAGCTGTTGCCGGATCGGTTGAATATCAGCGATGGGCGGGATGCGCGACGGGTTTTGGTCATGGGGATCACCGCTTCGGGCAAGCCGGTGGATTTGACGGCATCGGCGCAGTTTCAAAGTGATTCAAAGGCGATTGAGATCGGGGCGGATGGGTATGTCCGGGGCAGGGAAAAGGCGACGGCGGAAGTGACCGTGCATGCGGGGAATTTGCAGGCGAAACTGCCGGTGAATGTGGCCAGCGTGGAGGTGCCGAAGATCGGGTTCGTGCGCGATGTGCAGCCGATCATGGCGAGGGTGGGCTGCAATGCGGGGACGTGCCATGGATCGGCCAAGGGGAAAGAGGGATTCAAGCTGTCGCTCCGGGGATATGACTCGGAATACGACTATGGCGCGCTCATCAATGATCTGGGCGGCCGGCGGTTTAATCGCGTGGACCCGGCCGGGAGCCTGATGCTCCAGAAGCCGACGGGCGAGGTGCCGCATGAGGGTGGGAAGGTGCTGACCAAGGACACGGAGTATTACAACACGATCAAGAAGTGGATCGCCGAAGGCACCAGGGAACAAGAGCCCGAAGCGAGGGCGATTTCGCTCGAGGTTTTGCCGGATGATGTGTATCTGGACCTGCCCGGCCGGAGCCAGCAGTTGCTGGTGATTGCCCACTACAAGGATGGATCGACGCGCGATGTGACCCGCGAGGCGATTTACAGCAGCAGCAATATTGAGGTGGTGGCGGTGAAGGACAACACGGCCACCGCGCTGCGGCGCGGCGAGGGGGCGGTGCTGATTCGCTATGAGGGAAATTACGCGACGCGACAGGTGATCTGCATGGGGGACCGGACGGGATATGCGTGGGCGGAACAGCCCAAATACAACTTCATCGATCAGCATGTCTATGAGAAGCTGAAGATGATGAAGATTCTGCCGTCCGATTTGTGTACGGATGCGGAGTTTATCCGGCGGGTGTCGTTGGATCTGACGGGGCAGCCGCCGACTTCGGAAAAGGTGAAGGCCTTTCTGGCCGACCCGGCCGAAAGCAAGGCCAAGCGGGAGGCGCTGGTTGATGATCTGCTGGCCAGCGAGGCATTCAACGATTACTGGTCCAACAAGTGGGCGGATTTGCTCCAGTGCAACAGCAAAAACCTGGGGCAGAAATCGCTGTGGACCTTCCGCGGATGGATTCGCAATGCGGTTGCGAAGAACGTGCCTTATGACGAGTTTGTGAAGACGCTGCTGCTGGCCAAGGGGAGCAGCTATACAGCCCCGGAGGTGAATTACTATCGGGCGCTGGGGGAGACGGGGAAAATCACCGAGGATGTCAGCCAGACATTCCTGGGCGTGCGGTTTAACTGCAACAAGTGCCACGATCATCCATTCGAGAAGTGGACGCAGATTCAGTATTACCAGTTTGGCGCGTTCTTCGCGCGGATCACGTTCAAGAAGGGGCAGGGCCCGGACGAGCAGATTATCTACAACAATTACAACGGCGGAGAGGTCAATCATCCCAAGACCGCGGCGGTGGTGAAGCCGAAAGTGCCGTATGGGATGGCGCACGAAACGATGGGGGATGAGGATCGAAGGGTGGCGTTTGTCGAATGGCTGACGTCGGCCCAGAATCCTTACTTCGCCAAGTCGATGAGCAACCGGATTTGGAGCTATTTCTATGGGCGGGGAATCATTGAGCCGGTGGATGATATTCGCGCCAGTAATCCGGCCAGCAATGCGCCGCTGCTGGATGCGCTGACGGAGGATTTTGTGAAGGATGGGTTTGATGTGCGGAAGCTGATGCGGACGATCTGCACGTCGCGGACTTATCAGTTGTCGATCAATCCCAATCGCTGGAACGAGGATGACAAGATCAACTTCAGCCATGCGCTGCCGCGGCGGCTGGGGGCCGAGCAGTTGGTGGATGCGGTGGCGGTGGCCACGGGATTCAGGGCGGGTTATGGCGGCATGCCCACGGGAACCCGGGCGGTGATGCTGCCGGACGGGACGGGGGAGACGATGGATGTGCTGGGATTGTTTGGGAAGCCAAAACGCCAGTCGGCGTGCGAGTGTGAGCGAACCAGCAACTTCACGTTGTCCCATGCGATCAATCTGGTGAATGGGGCCACGATCGGGGATGCAGTCTCGTCGCCGGCCAGCCGGATTCCCAAGATCGTGAATGAGAACAAGGACGACCGGAAGGTGATCGAGGAGTTGTATTTTGCGATCTTGAACCGGCCGCCCACGGATAAGGAGTTGGAGGGGGTTACGTTGGGTGAAGGCGCGAAGAGATTGGAGACGGCGCAGGATATTGCCTGGGCTTTACTGAATAGCCCGGCGTTTTTGTACAACCGGTAGCCGTCAGTTGTCTGTTGTCAGTTGTGAATGCAAACGCGGAGCGAATTATGCTATCCATTCCAGGAATCTCGGGAAGCACGTGCGATGGTTTCTCGCGGCGAGAGTTGTTGCGCGTGGGAGGGGTGGGGCTGTTTGGGCTGAGCCTGGCGCAAGTATTGAAGCTGGAGGCGGCGGTGAAGGCGGCGGAGGTTGCGCCAAAGAAGAACAAGAGCGGCTGGGGGAAGGCCAAGTCGGTCATTTTGATTTTCCTCCAGGGTGGCCCGTCGCATCTGGACATCTGGGACCCCAAGCCGGATGCGCCCAAGGAGATTCGCGGGGATTTCAAGCACATCGAGAGCAGCGTGAAGGGGATCTATCTGACCGAGGTGATGCCCAAGCTCGCCAGGCAGATGGACAAGTGTACGCTGATCCGCTCGCTGAATTACACGCCGGCCGGTTTGTTCAATCACACGGCGGCTATTTATCAGATGATGACCGGCTACACCCCCGACCGGGTTTCGCCATCGGGGCAATTAGAGCCGCCGGCGGCCAATGATTTTCCCTGCATCGGGTCGAACATTTCCAAGATGAAGCCGATGGAAGGGTCGATGCTGCCGTTCGTGATGCTGCCGCGGCCGCTCCAGGAGAGCAATGTCGTCGGCAAAGGTGGGACGGCCGGATTTTTGGGGGCTGCGTATGACCCGTATTACATGTTCCAGGACCCGAATGGGAAGGTGAACCTCTCGGATTTGGCGCTGCGGAGCGATGTGCCCAAAGAGCGGATGGAGCGGCGAGCGAATCTGTTGCAAAAGGTCAATTCGGCGATGCCGGAGATTGAGAAAGCCGTCGCGGCCAGTGCGATCGACAGCTATTACCAGAAGGCGCTGGATCTGGTGATCAGCGGCAAGGCGCGGGATGCGTTTGACCTGGAAAAGGAGCCCAAAGAGCTGCGCGACAAATATGGGCGGCATACTTTTGGCCAGGGATTGCTGATGGCGCGGCGGCTGATCGAGGCGGGGACGCGATTTGTGCAGATGAACTGGCCGGCCGTCGCCAACGGCAATCCGGCCATCGACGCGTTTGATACGCACGCGGCCAATTTTGGTCCGCTGAAGGATATTCACTGCCCGAAGCTGGATTCAGGCCTGGCAGCGCTGCTGGAAGACATGAGCTCGCGCGGGCTGCTGGATGAGACGATTGTCGTGGCGGTTGGAGAATTCGGAAGGTCGCCGCGGCTGGGCGTCAGCACGTCGGGGAACACCAATGCGAAGGATGGACGCGATCACTGGCCGTATTGCTATACGGCGATGATCGCCGGCGCCGGAATCAAGCGCGGGTCGATTTACGGGTCATCCGATGCGACGGGATCGTCGCCGAAGGATAATCCGATGCACCCGACGCAGATTCTGGCGACGATTTATCACGCGCTGGGGATCGATCCGGCGACGATTGTTTTTAATCACCTCAATCAGCCGCGCGAGTTGGTGAAGGCCGATGCGGTGGTGGAATTGTTTGGTTGATTCTTTTGTAGTGCAGCCTTTCCAGGCTGCAATCGCAGGCCCAAAGCCTGCACTACAACGGCAGCAAATGCAGGCCCAAAGCCTGCACCACAACGGCGCGAGGCGGATGGATGAGAAGAGATTTTTACTGCCTGCTGGGGATGCTCTCTTTGCTTGTGGTGGTCGCGCCACTGGCCGCGCAGCCGGTGCCGAATATCACCGGGGCATCGACGGATGTGATCGTGGTGGGGAAGACGACGGAGATCACGCTGAGCGGTGAGAATATCGGGGATGGAAACAGGATCCTGGTGGTGGGGGAGGCGGGGGTGAAGGTTGACCTCCCCAAGCCAACGACTCAACCCGCGACAACTCAGCCGACGACCAGGCCGGTGGAAGCGGTCAAGATCAATCCCAAAGAGCTGAAGGTTGTGGCGACGGTGAGCGGCGATGCCTCGCGCGGGGCGCGGGAGATTCGCGTGGTGACGCCCAACGGGATCACCAAACCGTTTTTATTTTATGTGGAGGATTTCGCGGCGGTGGCGGAGAAGGAGCCGAACAATTCGATCGCGGAGGCGCAGATGGTGCGGCTGCCGGCGATCATCGTGGGGACGATTCATCAGCCGACGGAGAGCGATTATTTCCGGTTCGAGGGTCGCAAGGGACAGCGGCTGATTTTTGAGGTGATCGCGGCGCGCAATGGATCAAAGCTGGATTCGACGCTGAGCCTGTACAACGCGCAGGGGCGCGAGGTGGCGCACGATGAAGATACCAACGGGCTGGATTCGCTGATCGATTACACGGTTCCGGCAGATGGGCAGTACGTTTTGCACATTCGCGACCTGCGGTATCAGGGCGGCGGCGATTTTACCTATCGGATCAAGGCGGGCGAGATTCCGTATGTGGATGTGATTTATCCGCTGGGCGGCAAACGCGGGCAGGAGATTTCGCTGGACCTGATCGGGCGAAACCTGGACAAGCCCAGGATGAGCATGATGCTCGATGGGCCGATGGGCAAGCGCGATGTGATGGCGGCCACCTCGAAGGGTGTCTCCAATGCGCGGAGTTTTGAGGTGGGGGATTTGCAGGAGACGTTTGAGGCCGAGCCGAATGACGGCGTGGCCAAAGCGACGCCGACGACGATGCCGATTGTGGTGAACGGGCGGATCAATCAGGCCGGCGATGTGGATAGCTTTAAGGTGCGGGTGTCGGCGACGCAGCCGGTGGTGTGCGAGGTGTTCGCGCAGCGATACGGATCGCCGCTGGATGCGCTGCTGAGCGTTTCGGATGACAAGGGGAATATTTTGCAGCGCAACGACGATGCGATGGGGGCGGATGCGCGGATCGAGATGAAGTTTGAGACGGACAAGGACTACATCATTTCCGTGACCGATCTGCTGGGGCGGGGCGGGTCGAATTATCCGTATCGGCTGCAAATCACGCCGGTGGCGGCGGAGCAGCCGGATTTTGAGGTGGTTTTCCTGCCGGAGATGCCGCGGGTTGGCCGGGGGAGCCAGATGAAGTTGTGGTGCCAGGTGAAGCGCAAGGGCGGGTTTGATGGGGATGTGGTGGTGGCGCTGATGGACATGCCGGCAGGGATTTATTGCGAGCCGCTGCTTTTGAAACAGAAGGAAGCGAACAGTGGTTTGATGGCGATTTCGGCCGCGCCCGATGCGCCGCTGGGAATGTTTCCGCTGCATCTGATCGCCAGCGGAAAAGTGGGGGATCGAATTATCAGCAGGCAGTTGTTGCCCAAGGGCCTGAGCCGCTCCGCGCCGGAGGTTTATCTGGCGGTGCTGGATGCTTCGCCGTTTGCGGTGATTCGGCTGGGTGATCCGGCCGGAAATGATCCGAAGAAGACGGCCGCGGAGATTGCCGAGCTCCAAAAGAAGCTGGAAACGCAAACGCCGGAGCTGGATGCGGCGCAGGCGAAATGGGAATCGGAGACCGTGGCAAAAAATCAGTGGCAGCCGCTGGAATACACAGCGCTGGTGGCACGGTTTGGCTCGAAGCTGACGAAGCAGCCGGATGGGGCGATTCTGTCCGAGGGGCTGAATCCGCCGCAGGAGGTTTACAACATCACCGCCAAGTCAAAGCTGAAGAACATCACCGCGTTCAAGCTGGAGGTGATCGCGGATGACAACAAGGGGCCGGGCCGGGCCGATGATGGGAATTTTGTGCTGTCGGACCTGGAAGTCTACGCAGCGCCGGCCGGCGGCGAATCACAGCGGACGCTGGTGGATCTGAAGAGCGCCAAGGTCGATTTTGTGCAGGCCGGATTTGACGTCAACATGACGCTCAACACGCGCGAGCCGGGGCACCAGAGCGGGTGGGCGGTGCATCCGCAGGTGGCGCAGTCGCACTGGGGCGTTTGGAATTTCAACAAGGCGGTGGCGAACGAGGCGGGGACGACGCTGTCGTTCACGATCAATCATCATTATGGGAATGGCAAGTTCCTCTTGCGCAAATTCAGGATCCTGGTGTCGGACAAGGAGAATCCGGAGGGTGGGTTTTCGCTCTCCGACAATCTGTTGGCGGTTTTGACCACGCCGGCCCAGAAGCGGGATGCGGAGCAGAAGAAGACGATCGCGGCGCACTACCGGTCGATCGCCCCGGAGCTGAAGGAGACACGGGAGCGGCTGACTTTCCTTCAGGGGGCCAGCTCGCCGTTTCCGCCGGTGGTCGTGGGGAATGGGACGACGAATGTGATGGTGACAGTGGCGCGCAACGGGTTTGAGGGGGATATCAATTTGTCGCTGGAAGGATTTTCGAGCGGGCTGGATCCAAAGACCAATGAGCCGCCGAATATCAATAAGAACCTGGATTTCAAGCCGGTGACGATCAAGGGGAAGGACACGCAGGGCGTGATCAATTTGAAGACCAGCGGGAAGACGGATCATGCGACGCGGACGCTGGTGGTGAAGGCGGAGGCGATGGTGAATGGGGTGGGATATGTGGAATACAGCCCGCTGTTTCCGTTGACGGTGAAGGATGCGCCGCCCGCGCCGCCGAAGCCTGCGCCAGCCCCGAAGGCGGAAGCGCCCAAACCGGAGGCGAAGAAGGTGGAACCGCCCAAAGCCGAGGCGAAAAAGCCGGATGCGGCAAAGCCAGATGCGGCGAAAGCGGATGCACCAAAGCCCGATGCAAAGAAAGTGGAAGCTGCAAAGCCGGACGCCAAAAAGGTGGATGCTCCGAAGCCCCCAGCTGCTGAAAAGAAAGAGCCTGCCAAGCCGGACGCAGTGAAGCCAGACGCCGCCAAGCCAGACGCCGCCAAGCCAGA
>JBGPEF010000024.1:0-21238 GCA_041482675.1 Tepidisphaeraceae bacterium
ACGGACAGCGCCGCCGAAGCGATCAAGATGGGGGTGCAGACGCTTGCCGAGCAGGCGTTGGCGTCGGCGGCGGTGGTCAGCGACGACGCGATCAAGACGATCCAGGCGATCATCGCCGAGATCGACAAGAAGCTGTCGGAGCAGGTCAACGCCATCATCCACCAGGAGGATTTCAAGGCCCTCGAGGGCACTTGGCGCGGGCTGCACTATCTGGTGAGCAACACGGAGACGGACGAGACGCTGAAGATCCGCGTCATGAACATCTCCAAGAAGGACCTGGGCAAGACGCTCAAGAAGTTCAAGGGCACGGCCTGGGACCAGAGTCCGCTGTTCAAGAAGATTTATGAAGAGGAGTTTGGCACTCCCGGCGGGTCTCCCTACGGCTGCCTGATCGGCGATTATTCGTTCGATCACACGCCGCCGGACGTGGAGATCATGCAGGGGATGATGCAGATTTCGGCGGCTTCGCACACGCCGTTCCTGGCGGCGGCAGCGCCGACGCTGATGAACATGGATTCGTGGCAGCAGCTGGCCGATCCGCGCGACCTGACCAAGATTTTCCAGAGCCCGGAATATGCTCCGTGGCGTTCGCTGCGTGATTCGGACGATGCGCGTTACATCGGGCTGTGCATGCCGCGCTACCTGTCGCGCATTCCTTATGGCTCCAAGACCAATCCGGTCGAGGATTTCGCCTTTGAGGAAGACGTGGCGGGAGCGGACCACAGCAAGTACGTGTGGTCGAACGCGGCGTTTGCGATGGGCGTGAACATCACCAAGGCGTTCAAGCTTTATGGCTGGTGCTCGCGGATTCGCGGCGTGGAGAGCGGCGGCATGGTGAGCGGTTTGCCGTGCCACACGTTCCCGACGGACGATGGCGGCGTGGACATGAAGTGCCCGACGGAGATCGCGATCACCGATCGGCGCGAGGCGGAGCTGGCCAAGAACGGGCTGATGCCGCTGTCGCACTGGAAGAACACGGATTACGCGGTGTTCGTGGGCGCGCAGTCGCTGAACAAGCCGACGGAGTACACCGATCCGGACGCGACGGCCAACTCGAACCTGAGCGCGCGGATGCCTTACCTGTTCGCGACGTGCCGGTTTGCGCACTATCTGAAGTGCATGGTTCGCGACAAGATCGGCTCGTTCAAGGAGCGATCGGACATGCAGCGCTGGCTCAACAGCTGGATCATGCAATACGTTGAGCCGGATGCGGCGAACGCGACGGAAGAAGCGAAGGCGAAGCGTCCGCTGGGCGCGGCCGAAGTAGTTGTCGAAGAGGTCGAGGGCAATCCCGGTTACTATCGCTCGAAATTTTTCCTGCGTCCGCACTATCAGCTCGAGGGTCTGACGGTTTCGCTGCGGCTGGTTTCGAAGCTGCCGTCGGCGAAGAAGGGATAAGGAGCGGATAGGCCTGTTTAGGGCAATTTACGGCCTGAAACGGGACGATAAGATTTACCGATGTTGAGTGACGAGTTGGTTTGGATCCGACGACTCGTGAATCAACAAAAATCGCGGCCCTGATGGGCAGCGGAGAAACAGAATTTTTCGCGGAAGCGTTTAACCAATATTGAAAGGAGAGTGCCCCGTGGCAGCGGTAGATTATTTTCTGAAGATTGATGGAATCGATGGTGAGTCACCCGATGGGAAGCATCCCAATGAGATCCAGATCATGTCCTGGAGCTTTGGTGAGACCCAGGCGGGCAGCCACTCCGGCGGCGGCGGCGGCGGAGCGGGCAAGGTGATCATGCAGGACTTCAATTTCACCATGCACACGAACAAGGCGTCGCCCAAGCTGTTCCTGGCCTGTGCGAACGGCGAGCACATCAAGTCGGCGAAGCTGACCTGCCGCAAGGCGGGCAAGGAGCAGCAGGAATTCCTGCTGTGGACTTTCTCCGACCTGCTGGTCTCTTCGTATCAGACCGGCGGGAGCGAAGGCTCGGCAGTGCTTCCGGTGGACTCGATCTCGCTGAACTTTGCGAAGGTCGAAATCGGCTACAAGCCGCAGAAGGCGGACGGAACGCTGGACGCCGAGAACAAGGCCGGCTACGACCTGAAGAAGAATCAGAAGGTCTAAAGGGCCGCGGTCGGTGGGCTTGGAACCCCGGATGTTTTAGTCCGGGGTTTTGGGCGCTCAGTGAGCAATTATCAGCCGCGCGCCCTCGCGAAGAGCGGGGGCGTGCGGTTTTCATTGCTACGCCGGGCATCGGTGCACGTGGAATGCCGGGTGGGAGTGCCCATCGATGTCGGGCAGGAGTGCGTGTCGATGTCGGGCAGGAGTGCGTGTCGATGTCGGGCAGGAGTGCGTGTCGATGTCGGGCAGGAGTGCCCGACCTACGGGAAGCGAGATGAGCCATGGAAGCCGCGGAACTGCTGCGTCAGGGGAAGCTGAATGAGGCGCTGGAGGCGCTTCAGAACCAGATTCGCAGTGACCCCTCCAACTCGAAGCACCGGGTGTTTTTGTTTCAGCTCCTGTGCGTGATGGGGCAGTGGGACCGGGCGCTGACGCAGCTCAATGTGGCGGCCGGAATGGACCCCAAGACGCTGCTGATGAAAGAGGTCTGCCAGCAGGCGCTTCAGTGCGAGGCGCTACGGAAGGATATTTTCGCGGGAAAGAAGATGCCGCTGGTGTTCGGCCAGCCGCAGGAATGGGTTGGCTGGATGATCCAGGCCAACCAGCAGAGCGCGCAGGGGCAATACCGCGAGGCGCAGAGCCTGCGGGAGCGGGCGCTGGAGGCAGCGCCGGCGATCGCGGGGCGGATCAACTCGAACGCGTTTGAGTGGGTGGCGGACGCCGATCCGCGGCTGGGGCCGATCCTCGAGGTGATCCTTGAAGGACGATATTTCTGGATTCCGCTGGCGAACATCAACCAGATCAAGATTGACAAGCCGGTGGACCTGCGGGATGTGATCTGGGCGCCGGCGAATTTTGTATGGTCCAACGGCGGGACAGCGGTGGGATTCATCCCGGCGCGATATCCCGGTTCGGACGAGGTGGATGATCCGGCGATCAAACTGGGGCGGAGGACGGACTGGATTGACCAGGGGGGGGATTTTCAGGTGCCGGTGGGGCAGAGACTGTTTGCGACCAATGAGAGCGAGTATTCAATTCTCGAAGTGCGGGCGTTGACGCTGGGGCAGCCGATCATGCCCGCGACGGACCGGGAGGAAGTGGCTCATGGCTGAAATGTCGCCACAGGAGCGTCTGTTGCCGTTCCTGCTCGACCGGCTGGTTGATGACGATCCCCAGTCCAAGGTTGAGAGCCGAGAGCGCCGGGTGATCTCGTTCAAGCAATTCCATAAAGCCATCCTGCGGGACCTTCAGTGGTTGCTGAATTCGGCGAGCAAGGCGGAGCGTGACGAGCTGGAAGAATTCCCCGAGGTGGTAAAATCAGTTTTGAATTACGGGATGCCGGACATCGCGGGCTCGACCGAATCGAGCATGACGCCGGAGATGGTGGAGCGGATGGTAAAGACGGCCATTTTTCAGTTTGAGCCGCGGGTCATCCGCAACACGCTGCACGTGCGCGGGGTTTCGGCGGCGAAGGCGGTGGGGAACATGCTGTCGCTGGAGATTCGCGGGCAGGTGTGGGCGCAGCCGATGCCGGAGTCGCTGTATGTGAAGACGGAAGTGGATTTGGAGACGGGGATGTGCCAGTTGCAGGATCAGTTGCATGGGTAGGGGGAGGAGAAGATAGAAGATAGAGGATAGAAGATAGAGGATAGAGGATAGCAGGGGAAAGGGACTGTGTTGGCGTCGGGAATGGTTGAATGGATAGACGTCTTTTAAGCTATTACAACAGGGAACTGGCGCATTTGCGCGAGATGGGGGCGGAGTTCGCACGGGAATTCCCGAAGATCGCCGGGAGATTGGCGCTGGAGGATTTTACATGCGCTGATCCGTACGTGGAGCGGCTGCTGGAGGGGTTTGCATTTCTGACGTCGCGGGTGCAGCTGAAGCTGGATGCGGAATTTCCGAGGTTTACGCAGAGCCTGCTGGAGACGCTGTATCCGCACTATCTGGCGCCGACGCCGTCGATGACGGTGGTGCAGTTGCAGCCGGACCTGGGGGAAGGGGCGCTGGCGGATGGGGTGGTGATACCGCGCGGGTCGGCGATGAAAAGCCTGATCAGCAAGGGTGAACCGACGGCGTGCGATTATCGAACGGCACATGACGTGACGCTGTGGCCGGTGTCGATCGCGGAGGCGCAGTATTACACGCGGGACCTGGCAGCGCTGGAGTTGCCGAGCGGGATTCCGCCGACCAAGGCGGCATTGCGGCTGCGGGTGGCGGCGAGCCCGACGATTCCGTTTTCGAAGATGAAGCTGGATCGGCTGGCGGTTTTCATCCGCGGGGCGGGGGACATCCAGATGAGGATTTACGAGCAGATCTTCGCGCACGGCGTGGGGATCGTGGTGCAGGCCAAGGGCAAGCCGGTGAAATGGCGCGAAGTGATCAAGGGGAGCGAGATTCGGCCGGTGGGGTTTGACGAGAACCAGGCGCTGCTGCCATTTGGAGCGAGGTCGTTCCAGGGGTATCGGCTGCTGCACGAATATTTCGCGTTTCCGCAGCGATTTTTGTTTTTCGAGCTGGGAGGGCTGAATGCGGGGATCAAGCGGTGCGGCGATCCACAGGTGGATATCATCGTGCTGCTCAAAGAGCCGGATGTGAAGCTGGACGGGGCGATTGATGCGGCGAATTTTGCGCCGTTCTGCACGCCGGCGGTGAATCTGTTTCCCAAGAGCGCGGACCGCATTCACCTGACGGAGCGGACGTCGGAATTTCAGGTGATTCCGGACCGGACCAAGCCGCTGGATTTTGAGGTGTACCAGGTGCTGGGAGTGAAGGGGCACGGGGTGCGGGCGGACCAGGAGCAGGAGTTTTCAAGCTTCTATTCAGCGCGCGATTTTGATGATGAGGCGGGGGGGGCGTATTACACGGTGCATCGGGTGCCGCGGATGGCGTCGAGCAAGGAGCAGCGGGTAGGGCAGCGATCGAAGTATCCGGGGAGCGAGGTGTATCTGACGCTGGTGGATGCGAAGGCGGCGCCGTATCGGTCGGATTTGCGGCAGCTTTCGGTGAGCACGTTGTGCACGAATCGGGATCTGCCGATTTTTCTGCCGGTGGGACGGGGGGCGACGGATTTCAATTTGCAGGCGGGTGGGCCGGTGGTGGCGGTGAGGTCGATGACGAGCGTGCCGACTGCGCCGCGGCCGAGCCATGCGGAGGGGGAGATGGCCTGGCGGTTGATCAGCCATCTGACGCTGAACTATTTGTCGATCACGGATACGAGCAAGGGGGAGGGAGCGGCGGGATTGCGGGATTTGCTGGAGCTGTATGGGAACGTGATGGACCCGGCGATCCGCAAGCAGGTGGATGGGGTGAAGAACCTGACGAGTGAGCCGGCGGTGCGAAGGGTGAACACGCCGGGGCCGATCGCGTTTGCGCGGGGGTTGCGGGTGAGCCTGACGCTGGATGAATCGGCGTTCGAGGGGACGGGGATTTTTCTGCTGGGGTCGGTGCTGGAACAGTTTTTTTCGAAGTACGTGTCGATCAATTCGTTCACGGAAACGGTTTTGAAGACCGTGGAACGAGGCGAGGTAATGCGATGGCCAGCGAGGATGGGTTTGAGACACATTCTCTGATCGAGGCACTGGCGGCCGATCCGTATCGCTTTGATTTTTATCATGCGGTGCGGAGCCTGGAGGCGCTGCATCCGAAGAGTCCGCGCGTTGGGCAGTCGTTGAAGGTGGCGGACGATCCGGTGCGGTTTTGCCAGCAGCCATCGCTGCGTTTTGAGCCGGCGACGCTGGTGGAATTCCGGCTGCCGCGGGAGAACTCGCCGCAGCGGATGTTTGTGGCATTCCTGGGTTTGCTGGGGCCAATGGGGCCGATGCCGCTGCATTTGACGGAGTTCATCCGGGACCGGGAGCGGAATTCGAACGATCCTTCGGCAGCGCGATTCCTGGATGTGTTTAACCATCGGGTGATTTCGCTTTTTTATCGAGCGTGGGCGACGAATCAGCAGGCGGTGAGCTTTGACCGGCCGGAATTGGACCGGTTTGCGGTGTATATCGCGACGCTGATCGGGATCGGGACGCCGCATCTGCGGAACCGGGATGAGGTGCCGGACCTGGCGAAGCTGCATTATTCGGGGCGGCTGGCCGCGCAGACGAGGAATGCGGAGGGGCTGCGGGCGATTCTGGAGGACTATTTTAAGGTGAAGGTGGAGATCGAGCAGTTTGTGGGGCACTGGCTGAGGCTGCCGGAGGATTGCCAGTGCCGGCTGGGGGAGAGCCGGTATACGGGACTTTTGGGATCGACGGCGATCGTGGGGTCGAAAATTTGGGAGTGTCAGCAGCGATTTAAGATTAGAATGGGGCCGATGGGCTACGCCGATTACCAGCGCCTGCTGCCCAGCGGCAGGAGCATTCGGCGGCTTAGGGACTGGGTGCTTAATTATGTAGCGCAGCAATTCGGGTTTGATGTGCAGTTGGTGCTGCGCGGCAACGAGGTGCCGGATTGCAAGCTGGGCAAGGGGGCGAGGCTGGGATGGTCATCGTGGCTGAAGGTGAAACCGGGCCCGTTTGAGAAGGATGCGGATGATCTGGTTTTGAAGGTGGCGTAAGGGAAATTGCGATTTGCAATTGAAAAGGCATTTCGAAGGGCATTTTGGAAAACTAGACCTGAAGAGGGCAATTGATGTTGTGGGTGTGCGGACCGATAGTTCGAACTCTGGAGTGAACCATGGCCGAGATCAGTAACGCAGCGATGTTTGGCAAGCTCAACTCCCTTGCATACAGGGCGATCGAGAGCGCGACAGTTTTCTGCAAAATGCGCGGGAATCCGTATGTCGAGCTTGTGCACTGGATCAACCAGATCATGCAGCTCCAGGATTCTGACTTGCATCGGATTATTCGGGCATTCAATGTGAATCCGGCAAAGCTGGCGACGGATCTGACGGCAGCGCTGGATCGGCTTCCGCGGGGAGCGACGGCGGTCACCGGACTTTCGGGGCACCTGAGCGAGGCGGTGAAGGAGGCGTGGGTTTATGCCACGCTGATGTTCCAGGAGCCGAGCATCCGGACGGGGCACCTGGTGGTGGCGATGCTGCGGACGCAGAATTTGCGGAATGTGCTCAATGGCATTTCGATGGAATTCTCGAAGATCAAGCAGGAACAGCTCTCGGATGAATTCTCGAAGATAACATCGGGGAGCGTCGAGGAGTCGCTGGCGGCGAAGGATGGAACGACGGTGGGCGGGAACGTGTCGCCGGGTGAGCACAGCGGGGCGATTGCGCCGGCGCAGATGGGCAAGCAGGAGGCGCTGGCGAAGTTCTCGGTGGATTTGACGGAACGGGCTCGCAAGGGGGAGATTGATCCTATCGTCGGGCGCGATGAGGAAATTCGTCAGGTCGTCGATGTGCTGATGCGGCGGCGGCAGAACAATCCGATTCTCACCGGTGAAGCGGGTGTGGGTAAGACGGCCGTTGTTGAAGGATTTGCGCTGCGGATTGTGTCGGGGGATGTGCCGCCGCAGTTGCGGGATGTGACGCTGCGAACATTGGACGTTGGGTTGCTCCAAGCCGGGGCGAGCATGAAGGGGGAATTTGAGCAGCGGTTGCGGTCGGTAATTGAAGAGGTGCAGGCTTCGCCCAAGCCGATCATTTTGTTTATCGATGAAGCGCACACGCTGATCGGGGCGGGCGGGTCGGCGGGGACGGGCGATGCGGCCAATCTGCTCAAGCCAGCGCTGGCGCGCGGCACGTTGCGGACAGTGGCGGCGACGACTTTTGATGAATACAAGAAGCATATTGAGAAGGACCCGGCGCTGGTGCGGCGGTTTCAGGTGGTGAAGGTGGATGAGCCTACGGAAGAGAAGGCTCTGTTGATGATGCGCGGCATCGCCAATCCATTTGAGAAGCATCACAAGGTGCAGATCCTGGATGAGGCGCTGGAGGCGGCGGTGCGGCTGTCGCATCGGTATATCCCGGCCGCGCAGTTGCCGGACAAGGCGATCAAACTGATTGATACGGCGTCAGCGCGGGTGGCGATCAGCCAGCACGCGGTGCCGGCGGAAGTGGATGATTCACGAAGGCGGATTCAGGCGCTGGAAACGGAGTTGGAGATCGTGGGGCGCGAGTCGAACGTGGGTATCGATCATAAAGCGCGCACGACCGAGCTGAATGCGAAGCTGGCCGAGGAACGGGGGCGGCTGCAAGTGCTCGAGGAGAATTGGGGGAAGGAGAAGGACCTGGTGAGCCAGATTCTGGAGATCAGGTCGAAGCTGCGCAGCGCGGGCCAGCCGATCGAGCATGCCAAGAAGGGTGATGCGAAGGTGGTGGAGGCGAAGGCGGCGGCGGCGGGTGCGCCAGCGCCGGAGAGTTTGTCGCCTGAGAAGCGGGATTCGCTGCTGGCCGAGTTGCAGAAGCTTCAGACGAAGCTGACGGATTTGCAGGGGGAGGTCCCGATGATCTTCCCGAGCGTGGATGCGCAGGCGATTTCATCGGTGGTGGCCGACTGGACGGGAATTCCGGTCGGGCGGATGGTGAAGAATGAGATTGAGTCGGTGCTGAAGCTGGCGGATACGCTCGAATCCAGAATCATCGGGCAGAGGCATGCACTGGAGGCGGTGGCCAAGCGGATTCAGACTTCGCGGGCGGGGATGGACAATCCAGCGCGGCCGATTGGCGTGTTCATGCTGGTGGGGCCGAGCGGCGTGGGCAAGACGGAGACGGCGCTGGCGCTGGCCGAGAGCTTGTATGGCGGCGAGCAGAACCTGATCACGATCAACATGTCGGAATTTCAGGAGGCGCACACGGTTTCGACGTTGAAGGGATCGCCTCCGGGATATGTGGGATATGGCGAGGGCGGCGTTTTGACGGAGGCGGTGCGAAGGCGGCCATATAGCGTGGTGCTGCTGGATGAAGTGGAGAAGGCGCACCCGGACGTACACGAGATTTTCTTCCAGGTGTTCGACAAGGGGCACATGGAGGATGGGGAGGGGCGCGAGATCGATTTTAAGAACTGCGTGATCCTGCTGACCAGCAACGTGGGCAGCGATTTGATCATGAACATGTGCAAGGACCCGGAATTGGCGCCGCAGCCGGAGGGAATCGCCAAGGCGCTGCGCGAGCCGCTGCTGAAGACGTTCCCGGCAGCGCTGCTGGGGCGATTGGTGGTGGTTCCTTATTATCCGATCAGCGACAAGATGCTTCAGTTGATCATCAGGCTCCAGCTCAAGCGGATTGAGAAGCGGCTGGCGGCGAATCACAAGATTCCGTTCACGTATGACGAGGCGGTTTTGAAGCTGGTTTCGAGCCGCACGACCGAGACCGAGAGCGGCGCCCGCGCGGTGGATGCGATTTTGACGCACACGGTGCTGCCGGAGATCAGCAAGACGTATTTGACGCGGCTGGCCGAGGGCAAGGCGATCAAGAGGGTGCACATCAGCGTGGCTGATGGGAACTTCGCGTATGCCTTTGATTGATGTCCGCCGCGGCGGACCTACGAGGTGAGACATGTCGGAGAGAACGCAGACATACCGTCAGGTTTCGATCGGCACGCCGCTGGGCGAAGACGTGCTTCTGTTCCGGCACGCGACGATCGTCGAGCACCTGGGGCGGATGTTTCACATGGAGGTGGACGTCTTCAGCGAGACCGGCGACATCAATTTCAGCGACATTGTGGGCCACAATGCGACGATCCGCCTGGAGCAGCAGGATGGTAACCAGCGGTTCTTCAACGGATACGTGACGCGGATCATCCACACCGGCGGGAGCGAGCGGGTGGCGCATTATCGGTTGACGCTGAGCCCGTGGCTGTGGTTTTTGACGCGCACGTCGGATTGCCGGATTTTCCAGAAGATGAAGGTGCCGGACATCATCGTGCAGATTTTCCGGGACAAGGGTTTCACCGATTTCTCGACGGACAATCTCCAGGGGACGTACACGGAGCGGGAATATTGCGTGCAGTACCGGGAGACGGATTTCAACTTTGTGAGCAGATTGATGGAGGAGGAGGGGATTTATTATTTCTTCAAGCACGAGGATGGAAAGCACACGATGGTGTTTGCGGATACCTCGGCCTCGCACCAGGCGCATCCGGGATATGGGACGTTTCCCTATTTTCCGCCGGACGATGCGAGCCGGGAGCAGGAATATACGTGGGAATGGCACGTGGAGCAGGAAGTGCAGCCGGGGAAGTATTCGGTGACGGACTACCACTTTATTACACCCGGGCAGGATTTGAAGAATACGGCGACGATGTCGAGGGAGCATGCCACGCCGGATTTTGAGATGTTTGACTATCAGCCGGGGCGGTACAAGGAGAGCGCTGACGCGGAGACACTGAGCAAGATCAGGCTTGATGAGCACCAGGCGAGTCACGAGGTGATCAGGGGAAAGGGAGACCTTCGGGGCACATCCTGCGGCTGCACGTTTACGCTGGACGGCTTCCCGCGCGAGTCACAGAACAAGGAGCATCTGATCACGAGCGTGGTACACCAACTGGAGTCGGATGAATACAGCTCGCAGGAGGATGGGGACAGCAGCGCTCCGCTGTACGAAAGCACATACACGGCGATCCTGGTTGAGCAGCAGTTTCGGCCCAAGCGGATCACGCCCAAGCCGGTGATTTACGGGCCGCAGACGGCGTTTGTGACCGGCCCGTCGGGCGAGGAGATTCACACGGATGAATATGGGCGGGTGAAGGTGCAGTTTCACTGGGACCGGGCTGGGAAGGGGGATGACACGACTTCATGCTGGATTCGGGTGGGGCAGATCTGGGCGAGCAAGAAGTGGGGCGGGGCGTTTATCCCGCGGGTTGGGCAGGAAGTGATTGTTTCGTTCCTGGAGGGTGATCCGGATCAGCCGTTGGTCACGGGAACGGTTTACAACGCCGACAACATGCCTGCTTATGGTCTGCCCGACAACAAAACGATGTCAGGGATCAAGACGAATTCGACCAAGGGAGGGGCCGGTTTCAACGAGTTTCGCATGGAGGACAAGGCCGGCGAGGAGCAGATTTTCATTCAGGCGCAGAAGAACCAGGACACTCGCGTTCTCAACGATTGTTTTGAATGGATCGGCCATGACCGGCATTTGATCGTGATCAACGACCAGTTTGAGGAGATCAAGAACGACCGGAATGAGAAGGTTGGCAACAACCATAAGGAATGGATTGTGAAGGATCGGAACCTGAAGGTTGGCGGCAAGGAAGCGATCTACGTGACGGAAACGCACTCGATGACCGTCAAGGGTGATGTGATAGAGGTGTTCAAGGCCAATCATTCAGAGGAAACGACCAAAGATTATTACCTGCTTGCGGACAACATCTGCATCGAGGCGAAAACGAACATTACGATCAAGGTCGGAGACAATTTCATCGCCATCGACAGCAGCGGATTGAAGGTGGGCACGAGTAAACAGATGGTGCTGGAATCCAAGGACTCGCTGGACATCAAGGGCACCAAGCCGGTCACGGTGAAGTCGGATGCGACGATGGAAGTCAGCTCCAGTGCCGCGATGACGGTCAAAGGCGCGACGGTGGCCATCAACTAAAGGAAGGGTGAGAGGATGACACCAAAAAGTGGAAAAGCGGGATCGGCGGTGGAACCGGCAGAGCCCAAAGCGCCCGAGGAAGCGGATTCGGCGGATCCGGGCGAAGTGGCGGAGGTGAAGGCGCGGCAGCGCGAGACCAAGTCGGGAAAATACGGCACGGAAAAGGTGCCGGGGTTCAAGCCGCCGACCAAGGAAGAGATCAAAGAGAAGAAGCTGGTGTGGATTGAGATTGAGATGGTGGATGAGGCGGGTGCGCCGGTGACGGGAGAGAAGTACAAGATCGAGACGCCGGATGGGCAGGTGTCGGAGGGAACGCTGGGCTCCGATGGGAAGGCGCGGCTGGATGGGATTGAGCCGGGGAGCTGCAAGGTGAGCTTTCCGGATTTGGACGCGGAGGCGTGGGAGAAGGCATGAGCGAGGTGGCACAAAGCGCTGCGGCGGCTTCGAGCGGGCCGGTTGGCCAGGGGGACTATGTTGTTAACGCGGGGGATTGCATCTCGTCAATTGCGCGGGCGAGCGGGCATTTCTGGAAGAAGCTCTGGGACCTGGCAGCGAATGCGGAGTTGAAGCGGGCGCGTGGGGACCCGAATATCCTGCTGGAAGGGGACCTGGTTACGGTTCCGCCGCTTGAGCCCAGGGAAGAGAGCTGCGCGACGGAGAAGACGCACAAATTCGTGCGCAAGGGAGAGCCGGCGAAGCTGCGGCTGCAAATCATGCTGGAGGACAGCACGCCGCGGGCCAATTCCGATTACGTGCTGAACATCGACGGAAAACTTTCGAGCGGCAAGACGGACGGGGAGGGGAAGCTGGAAGTGTGGATTCCGCCGGACGCCCGGAAGGGGACAATCACCTTTTGTGATGACAATTGCGCGATCAATCTGGAGCTGGGGTCGCTGGACCCGATCGATCAGATCAGTGGAATCAAGGGGAGGCTTAACAATCTCGGATATAACTGCGGCCCGGCGGATGACGATCTGAACAGCGCGACAAAGGCGGCGCTGAAACATTTTCAGAAAAAGAACGGGCTGGAGCCAAGCGGCGCGGTGGATGATCAGACCAGGACGAAGTTGAAGCAAGTTCATGGAAGCTGATGGAAGAGGGAGCAGGCCATGCCGGACGATGTGGACAACCTGAAAGTAACGCTGCAAAGGATTCACGTCATTGACGACGGAGACGACCTGGGATCGGGGGAACTGTATTTCCAGGGATCGGTGGATACGGTGCCGGTTTCGAGGAGCCGGACGTTTGACGCGGACAGCGGCCAGGACATTCCGCTCTCGGGCGCGCAGTGGGAAAAGGTGGTGGATGTGCGTGGCAAGGCGTCGATTCGGCTGACGCTGCGGGGGTTTGACGAGGACGTTTTTTCCGATGAGTCGGTGGGGACGGTGGACGCGGTCATTTCGAAGAACGGCGCGGGGGTGTGGCCGGAAGGCCAGTTTACGGCGATGGCGAACCCCGCGGGCTTTCGGCTGCATTACAAGGTGGAGCCGCTGCTGCTGCTGAATCCGGCGCGGCCGGATACCGCGGTGGTTTGCCGGCAGCATGGGGCGAGCGCAACCTGCTCGACGATCAGCGGCGTGACGGTGCGGGTGGTCAAGATCAAGGCAACGGTGGTTTCAACTCCGCCGCGCACTCTGCGGGCCGCGCCGCCGGCGGTGGCGAACGCGTGGGCGGCGCCGACGGACCTATTTTTTGAATCGACGAAGGTGCTGCCGGCGGGGCCGTTGGTGTTTGCGGCGGCCGATTTTGCGATGCCGAATGCACTGGTGGTGATCAAGCACGAGGGTGCGGTGATTCAACTGGAGGCGGAAACCAGTCCGCCGGGGGTGGATATCTGCTTCCAGGCGATTCGAGCGACGGATGATGCGGGAGCGATCGCGGGGGTTGGGTTGGCGGTGCCAACGATCAACAACACAGGGAACACCACGGCGACGATGGCGGTCGATGCGCGCGGCTCGTTCTTCGTGCTGGCATTTGTCGATGCGAACCGCAACCACCAGCGCGAGAACAACGAGCAGGGGATCATCCTTCCGGTGGTGCTGGTGGATTGCAGCATCGCGGCGGATCGCTCGACGTCCCATCCGGCAAATTTTGAAGCCAATTTTGATAACGTAGCGCATCGGGTGAGCGCGGCCAATTACAATTCTGTACGGATGACCACGGGTAATTTCGCCGGCGCGGCGACGGCGGGGATGTCGTTTGATTGTGATGTGTTGCTGGTGGGCGGCGGGGCGGACGGGCAGCGGGGATTGGACCGGGTGTTCCTGGGCTGGGCGAACAACGTCGAGCAGTTGACGCACCAGGGGACGTATTCCGATGGTTCGGTTGTCAGCCTGGTGGTGGCCGACAACGTGCCGGGGGGTGGAACTTTTCTTCCGGCCAATCCAGTGCCCAATTTGATTCCGCCGTATTGGCTGGATACGGGAAGATTCCTGGCCAACGGCAGTGCGGCGGCGTTTCACTCCTCGCTGGGCGGAGAGAACATCCTTTTTACCTCGTCGAACATGGCGGCCCCTGTGGTGCAGCCGCTGGGAGATTTGCGGACGGTGACGGCGGTCGATAGTCCAGGTCTGTCGATGGGTCACCGCCACCCTGATCCGGCCAAACCAGCGCCGATACACCTTCAGCAACTGACGACGCGGATTGTCATGGAAACGCGGCTGGTGGCCTGGACGAACACGACGGGCGGCGCCCCGCCGACGCCGGCGACGCCGAACTCGGTTGGATTTCGTACTTTCAGCGTGATCAACTCGCTGGCGTGGATCATCGACGGCCAATGGCGGGTGGTTCCTCCGAGCGCGGCTCATCCCACTCACCGATTGCAGCCGTTGCCCGGGGCGATTGCGCCTTCGCTGTTTGCGATGCCGCTGGGGCC
The DNA here is from genome assembly GCA_041482675.1 of Tepidisphaeraceae bacterium. Lineage (GTDB taxonomy): Bacteria > Planctomycetota > Phycisphaerae > Tepidisphaerales > Tepidisphaeraceae > JBGPEF01. The sequence continues at coordinate 14,434 of JBGPEF010000024.1, forward strand.
GCACTCACCGGCAAGAACTCCCGCGACTGATGACCTGGAGATACGACCGCCATCGGCGCTGGAGTTTTTGGGAACGAACGCCCCATGAGATGGCCTGCGCAGGCGGGCCAGCGCTGGAAACGTAAGGACGCAGCATGAATGCACCCAATCCTGGTACGACGCTCCCGGCCATCAGGCCCTTGTTTCTGGATCAACCGGAAGCGGGGCTGTTCGTGGTTCGGCAAACTGAGCAGGGAAAGAAGCAGCCGGCGGGCCCGTCGATCACCATAACGTCGTATCGATCGGAGCTGCAATTGAAAAAGTCGTTGCCGCCGATTGATCAGAAGGAATTCCGGTTGTCGCTGCAAAAGGCGGAAGGGGTTGGGTCGGAGCAGCTTGGATTGCAGGAGTGGTTTCCGACGGAGAAGGGCTCGGAATTGGTGCTGGCGTTCAATCCCGTGAAGATGATCAACGCGAAGGATTGCGCGTTTCTTGGCGCGGGGGAGGATGTGCCGCAGGTTTGGAGCGACTGCGAGCGGTTTTATGCGTGTTTGAAGGGTGGGAAGGAGATGGACACATTGCTGGTGGCGGCCGCGATTGTGAGAAAGCCGCCGCCATATGTGACGTTTTTCCGGCTCCTGTTTGAGCGGGACCGAGGCGTTTACGGCAGTCCTGAAGTTTGCCGTGCGGCGGGAAGCTATCTGGGAGATGCGCAGATCCCTCCGCTGGAGCGGCGCAAGGCGGTTGCGCTTTACATGCCGGCGCCGCAGTCGCGAGACGCGGCGGCACTGTCGGAGCTGGCGGGGGGGATGATGAGTTTGATCGTCCACTTACAGGGAGCTGATCAGGGACCCAGCGCGGTGGCGGTTTTGCAGCGGCTGCATAGTTTTTTCTATGACCAGAAAGAGGGGAGATATCGCATCGCCGCGCCGGCCGCTGATGAGAAGCGGCTGAACGCGGTGAGGATGCTGGCCGGGGCGCCGGGCACTCCGCTGGAGGAGAAGATGCGGGGCAGCCTGCTGCAATGGTTGGGGGGAAAGAGATAACTCCATTTGTCCAGAAGTAAGTCGGGCATGCCCTTATCAGGGCACTTTGCATCAGCGAGGTTGTCCCCGAGAATTACAACCTGTTGGAGAAAGCAGCGGTCTGCTGTGAAGGATTGACCAGGCCTGCCGGGCGTGTTGGAAGGCAGGAGGGTTTTTAGCAGAATGAAAGGCAACAGAGGAGCGAATGCCGATTTCCAAAGTTGTTGAACAAGGCGACTGCATCTCCAGCATCAGCGATGAGCACGGATTCTTCTGGTCCACGATCTGGAACCATGCCGATAACGCAGACCTTAAGTCGCTGCGGGTTGATCCGAATGCGCTGATGGAAGGCGACGTGGTGGTGGTTCCGGACCAGACGATGAAGGAAGAAAGCTGCGCGACCGAGAAGAAGCATAAATTCAAGAAGAAAGGGACGCCGGCGAAGATCAAGATCCGGTTGATGCTGGATGATGAGCCGCGCGCGAATGAGCCTTATCGGCTGGAGATCGATGGCGCATCCTTCGAGGGAAATCTGGATGGGGATGGGTTTTTGGAGCAGGCGATCCCGCCGGGGGCGGTGCGGGGCGTGCTGCGAGTGGGATCGGGGGAGCGGATCGATGAATATGAGCTGGCGCTGGGAACGCTGGATCCGATTGATACGGACAGCGGCGTGATGGGGAGATTGCGGACGCTGGGATATCACAGCGAGGGAGATGATGCGGGGCCGGCGATCAGGGCGTTTCAGAAGAAGGAGCAGTTGGAAGTGAGCGGGGAGATGAACGATGCAACTCGCGACAAGCTGAAGGAGAGGTTTGGGCAATGATTCCGGAAGTGATCGCCAGGTTGATCAGAGAATCGCTGATGCACGCGACGATCAGCACGCGGACGATCCCCATTCGCTTTCAGCGGTTTCCGGGGATCGAGGCGGCGGCGGACGATCGAGGAATTCTCGACATGGATTATCGCGTGATGGCGGGTGGATCGATGATCCAGAGCGGGCGGACGCCGGCCAATGGGCTGATCGATTGCCAGGTGCGTGGGGCCAGCTCGACGTTGCAGATTCTGTGGGCCGGGGCGGTGGTTTCGGAGTATACGGTGTCAATTGACGATGCAGCGCTGGATGCGGTGACCACGGTTCGTGGGCGGCAGCAGCGGATGATGATGCTGGGATATGACGTGGGTACCTCGGGAGTTGATGGATTGCAGGGCGGCGGGACGGAGACGGCGATGCTGAATTTTCAGGCCGATAAAGGGCTGAACCTGCGCGGAACCGTCGGGCAGGTGGAACGGGACAACCTGACCGCCGACGCCGGAGAATGAGGCGAAACACCAGGAGATGCGGCCGTGCCAATTGTTGAACCGATTCATACTTTACGCCGGATCGTGCCGCTGACGATTGAGCGCGCGGTGACGGGGCCGACGGTGTCGGATGCGCCGGATGTGGATGATCGCGGTTGGGATGTGGACCCGACGGGGGTGAGCTATACGCGCGCGGATGTACACGGGCCGGTGGTGGGGTTGACGGCGGAGACGGATGTGCGGGTGAAGCTGAAGCGGGTGCGGCTGGAGGCGACTGCAGAGATTTTTCTAGTTTCGAAGGATGAAACAACGGTGACGATTGCCGCGCCGGCGACCGGCGGGCCGGTGCCGGCGGATGGGATTTTCACGCTGCATGGAGTTTCGGGCGGGTCGGGGAACAAGTTTGCGGTGGTGGAGGTGAGGCTGGGATCGACGACGGGGCCGTTGATGGTGGAGTTTGGGGTGCGGGTATTTCAGCAGATCCGGGTGGCGGTGCGGCCGCATCTGGTGACGATCAATGGGACGGCGTGTACGACGACGCAGGCGGACATTACGCGGCACGAGCGGGAAATGAACGCGATCTGGCGGCCGTGCGGGGTGCGGTTTAACTTTGGGACGGCGACGGGGCACAACGTGGTGCGGACGGGATATGTGACGGCGGGGGAGATCACCTACAACGACACGGGCGCGGCGGTGGGGGCGGTGGCGGCGAATTACTGGGCGGAATGGTGGGATGTGCGCGGACAGGATCGGGCGGCCAACACGCTGAACCTGTATTACGCACACCAGTTCACGAATGTAGGAGCGGCGGCGGGGCACACGCATGATCTAAATGCCATGACCTGGGACCGTGCGCTGGATGGGACCCGGCATGGCGTGGTCATGAAGGATGGAGCGAATGGGAATGACCTGGCGCACGAGTTTGGACATTTTCTAAGCCTGCCGCACGCCGATGACATCACTCCGAACGATCATGCGCGCGAAGATATGTGGGTGCTGCGGCAGTTAATGTACGCCTTCCGGCCGTTCGCCGCCGCGGCGGGATATCGAGAAGAGCTGGGTTATGGGCATCAGCAGCGCGGAGCGCTGATTACGCTGCGTAATCGGGCGCAGTTCAACAGGGATGCGGAGTGGTTCGATGCGAGGACGCGTGGGCGAAATCCGTTCTAGCGGCCTGTGGCTGATAACGGTGCTAGCGGCGATGATTCCGGCCTGCACCCCTCGTCCCGGCGCGCAGGAGGGAAAGGAGTCGAAGATGAACGCACAGGTGTTGGAACAGAAGATCGTGGCCAAGGATGAATCAGCGCCGGCGCTGGCGCGGCAACTGGGCGCGGGGGCGGAGCCGGTTTTGGACCGGATGTCGCGGCATCCGGACGCGGAGGTGCGGGAGGTGAACGTGGCGGCGATCGGCGAGGCGGCGGGGCCTTCGCGAAACAGGATGCTGATTGCAGCGCTGAACGATCCGGACATCAACGTGCGTTCGGCGGCGGTGCGGGCGCTTTGGATGACGGCGGATGCGGCGGCGGTTGCGGCGCTTCAGATGCAGGTGGGGACGAATGCTGATCCGTATGTTCGCGGAGAGGTGGCGCTGATCCTGGGGCAGATTGGCAAGAAAACGGATGCGCCATTTCTCCTGGGCCGGCGTGTGGCAGAGAGGGATGGGGATGCAAATCACAAGGCCGTGCTGGCATTGGCGCGGCTGGGAGACGGGAAGGCGAGGGAGACGATGAGGGCGGCGCTGGCATCGCCCGATGCACAGGCGAGATTGAAGACGGTGCGGGAATATGAATATATCAACGATCCAAAGGCGCTGATCGATCTGAAGCCGGCGCTGGCGGACATGACGGATGTGTTCAACATCAATCCGCCGCATGCGGCGCCGCGGATGATCCGGCTGTGCGATGTGGCGGTGAACGTGGTGGCGAAGGTGGCCAAGCCGAAGCTGTCGTTTGACGGCAATGAGCGGAAGCGATTTGAGGCGAATCAACTGGCGGAAGTGGTTCGAGTGGTGGAGGCGTTGAAATAGCGTCGGAGAGTGGCGGGAGATTTTGATATGCCGAATCATGAGGTTGAACAGGGCGACTGTATTTCCAGCATCGCGGACCAGTACGGATTCTTCTGGTCCACGTTGTGGAACCACGCGGACAACGCTGATTTGAAACAGCTCCGCAAGGATCCCAATGCGCTGCTGGAGGGCGATGTGGTGGTGGTTCCGGACAAGACGGTGAAGGAGGAGAGCTGCGCGACGGAGCAGAAGCACAAATTCAAGAAGAAGGGGACGCCGGCGAAGATCAAGCTCAGGCTGCTGCTGGATGATGAGCCGCGGAAGAATGAGCCATTTAAGTTGAATATTGACGGAAAATGGATCAAGGAGGGGAAGACGGATGGGAATGGATACCTGGAAGCGGATATTCCGGCCGGGGCCAAGCAGGGAGAGCTGCGGGTGGGGAGCGGAAACAACATCGAGATTTTTTCGCTTGGGCTGGGGACACTCGATCCGGCCGATACGGAATCGGGAGTTGAGGACCGGCTTCTGGGGCTGGGGTACGACATGAGCGCCGGGCTGGAGGAGGCACTGAAGGCGTTTCAGACGAAGGAGCAGCTACAGGTCAGCGGCACTCTCGACGATGCCACAACGGCAAAATTGAAGGAGAGGTACGGGCAATGATCCTAGAGGCGATAGGGAGACTGATTCGTGGATCCAATTTATTCAATGCGCTCAACACGCGCACGGTTGAGATTGTGTTGCAGATGTCGCCGGGAAAGCCCGGGGCAGACAAGCGCGGGATCAAGGACCTGGATTGGCAGGTGAGCAAGGATGGGGCCGTGATCCAGACCGGCAAAACGACCGACGATGGGAAAATACCCATGCGCGTTCGCGGTGGGGAATCGGTGCTGCAATTGCTGTTCGCAGCGGCGGTGGTGGCCGAGTATCGGGTCCGTATCAGGGACACCGCCCTGGACGCGGTTACGGATCCGCGCGGTCAGTTGCGGCGGCTGCGCATCCTGGGGTATCAGATCGGGCACAGCGGCGGCGACAATATCGGAGTGGATGGGACGAATCCGCCACCGGCGCTTACAGTGGAGGGGGATCGTTCGATGCTGGAATTCCAAACCGACGGTGGCATCAAGTCGACTGGAATCATGGACGCAAACACACGCACCGCACTCACTAATGCGGTAGGAGCATGAATCGTGGCTGTCTCAGTACTGGTACAACGCGGGTTGTCGCAAATCATCGTTCCCGCGCGCTTTGACCGGGCGGTGCGCGGCGCCCCGGTGCTGGATGCCCCGGACGTGGATGACCGCGGGTTCATATTGAATCGCGGGGCAGGGCTCAACGTGACCAACGCGCGTGGGCCGATGTTCGGGATCACGGTGGGTGATACGGTGAGAATCAGGGTGTTGCGCGAAGACCTGGATAATACAGCGACACTGTTTGTCGGAGTCAGCACCAGCAGCGCGGCGCAGATTCGAATAGCTCTGCCGGGCGGAGGGGGCCCGCTGCCGGCGGATGGGATTTTCTCGGTAGAAGCTGTGGCGGACACGCTGACCGGGCAGAAGGTCCAGGTGCGGTTGGGATCGGCGACGGGGCCAATCGTGGCCGAGGCCGATCCACATGTGTTCAGCCCAAAAACTCTGAACATCACGCCGCACATCTGCACCATTCACCAGGCTGCCGCCCCCCCGGGTACGGGCACCACGCCGACCGTCAACGGCGCGGCGATGGATCTCAATGCGCTGTTTGATATTGTGCGGGCGATCTGGCGCCCGGCGGGAATTCGCTTCAATATCGGCGCGACGCGGCCCGAGACCTATCGCGGATTCACGCGAGATGACTTTGCCAGGACGGACGCGGCGGCCGGACCGGGGTCGGAATCAAGACTGGTGAACCAGAACCGCGCGGGCGGAACCTGCAACATCTACTTCATCCGCTTCATGGACAACAGCCTGGGAGTGGGTGTCAACCGCGACTCGATGGCGGCCGAGCACTGGACCAACCCCGGCATCATCATTGGCGTCGAAGGTTCCATTGACGCTACCGGCACCATACAAACGCGCTCCACGGCGGGAGCGGCCCTGGTGCATGAAATAGGCAACGACCTTGCCCATGAGATTGGCCACTTTCTGACATTGTCTCATGCCGACGGGGTAAACAACCCCGGGCTGGATGACACTTATGGACGCCGGCAGCTCATGCACCCGGTTAACCTATTGCCCAGCGCGGCCACTCCGGGGCCGCGTTTCGACGATATTGGGTATGGAGTCAGTGCTGGGAGCGGCCATCGAGGTTGCCTGCTGACACTCAAGGACGATCCGAACCACAGCACGGACGGGGAGATGATTGCAGCACGAAACCGTTTTCGCTCGCCGAGACTGTACTGATGATGAGAGCGCTTTTATTTCCGTCGTTGCTGATCTTTCTAAGCGCTTGCGCGGCCGCGCCAAAACCGGCGAAGAGCGAACAAACAGGAGAACCCAAAATCATGAGACAAGTCGAT
>JBGPEF010000025.1:0-21033 GCA_041482675.1 Tepidisphaeraceae bacterium
GACCATGGATGATCTGGTTGCCGCATTCCGACGCGGTGTTGGCCGGATCAACGGCCACCGCAGCCAAATGGGCTTCATGTTCAATCACGATGACGTGTCGCAAAGGAAAGCTGCGTGAAAGATTCTGCGTTCCTACTTAGACCTTCCTCAGAACGATCACACTGTTCTTGCTCCCAAACGCGATGCAGTTGCAGACTGCGACATCGACCTGGGCCTCACGGGCGCGATGAGGGATGTAGTCCAGGTCGCATTGGGGGTCGGGGGTGTCGAGATTGATGGTGGGGTGCAGGAGGCCGGATCGCATTCCCAGAATCGTGGCGGCGATGCCGGCCGCGCCGCAGGCGCCTTGGGGGTGGCCGATCATGGATTTGGTGGAGCTGGTGGGGATGCGCGAGGCGCGGGGGCCGAAACATTTTTTGATGGCGGCGGTTTCCATTCGATCATTCAGCTCGGTGCTGGTGCCGTGAAGGTTGATGTACTGCACCTCATCCTTGGCCAGATCGGCATCGGCGAGGGCCAGTTCAATTGCTCTCACGGGTTCGACGAGGTCGGGGGCGATCTGCACGCGGTGATAGGCATCGCATGTTGAGGCATAGCCGGCGAGCTGGGCAAGAGGCTTCGCGCCGCGAGCGAGGGCATGTTCGAGATCCTCTATCACGAACATCCATGCCCCTTCGCCAAGAACAAACCCATCCCGATCGAGGCTGAACGGGCGAGAAGCCTGGCTGGGGTGATCCCATCGGCGCGTGGAGACGACGCGCATCTTCTCGAACGCCGTGAGAATGCATTCGGAAATCGGCGAATCCGCCCCACCGGCCAGCATCATGGGCACGATCCCCTGGCGGATGAGCATGGCCGCGTACCCGATGGCGTCGGTGCTGCTGGTGCAGCCGGTGGAGAGGACGTGCGATGGGCCGCGAAGCTTGAGATTGATCGACAATTCGCTGGAGAGATTTCCGTGCGTGCCGGCGGTGATGGAAAAGAGCGACCCTTTGCCGCGCTGGAAATATTCGCGGTATTGATCTTCGACGAAGGCCATTCCACCTCCGCCAGTCCCCAGGGAAACGCCTATTCGGCGCTGAGCTTCGATGTCGTTGTCTTCGATCCGGAGTTTGGCCATCCGCATCGCTTCGCGCGAGGCCGCGATGGCCATGGGGACCATGCGCGGGACGCGGCGAGCTTCGGCCGGATCGACAATGGCTGTCGGATCTAAATTCCTGACCGCAGCGGCGGCCCAGGATTTGAGACCGTCGGTTTTGACTCCCTCCAGTTTGGAAATTCCGCTTTCACCAGCGGCGAGAGCGCGGCCGAACGCATCAGTGCCGATTCCGTTGGGGCTGATGACGCCCATTCCGGTGATGACGATGCGTTTACGGAGCGGCTGAGTCACAGATCACCTTTGCCGATCCTACGCGATTGGAGTGCAATGGACTATTGGGATCTGCGGCGGGTGAGGAAGATTAAAAGCCCAGTGGTGATTGACAGGCCTGAGAGTGGGTCTGGGACTGCCCGAAAATCATCGAGCACGACGCCCGTGCTGTTGATCGTAACCCGGAAGGAACCCAATCCATCAGAAGTGAAGACACGACCGTCGCTGAGATTGGAAAAAGTTCCAAAGGGTGCGCTGCGCTGGGTGGAGATGATGTTGAAGCTGTCAGTCGGTCGGATGGCGGACTCAAAGCCATTGGCAAAGCGAACATCAAGAATTCCGCCGAGATCGAGAGTTTCAGCGAAAAGTGAATCATACTTAGTGACACGGGTCAGGCCACCGATGTCGAACATAAGCCGTGAACCCGCGAGCACCGTCAGCGAGTCTGTTACACGAATTTCGCCGAAGGGCGCTCCAATCGAAAGAACCGCAGCGTTGAAGGTGGGATCGTCGATGGTAGCCGAACCAATCACCGTGCCGCCGTCGAAGATGACGTTGCGGGGACCGTTACCCGAAGTGAACGCGATTCCCCTGAGATTGGTGATGCCTGCGGTTTGTCGGTAGCCACCGCCGAAGTTGAGGGTTCCTCCCAGTGACTCAACAATGCCTGAGTTTCTAAAGGGGATATCGAAACCCGAGGTGTATATCGCGTCTTGACGAAAAACTCCTTCGTTATCGAAGAACTCTTGCGTGGTGTGGCCCTGGGAGGCGGTCCTCAGTTCTCCATGCACCACAAAGGTGGCATCGGCAGCGTTGGTAAAGCTGGCACCATTTGAAAAAATAATATAGCCATTGGCTCCGCCCGCGCGCCAATCGAAGGTGCCGGCAGTATTGATAATCTTCCGCGCCGTGCGGAGCGGTTGGGGGGCGCTTAGGATGGTGTGATTTCCGATAAAGGTTGCCTTGCCAGTACCTGCCATCAACCCGCCGGACCAGGTAAAGCCGTCGGTGATGGTGAAATCCCCGCTGCCGCCCAATTTGCCGCCAAAAATACTACCGCTGAGTTCGGTTGGAGGCAGGACTATGTCGGAGTTGAAGTTGACAGTGCCAGCGGTGAGTTTGATCAGCGGTGTCGACAGAGACGCGCCGGGCTGAAAATTGAACGTCCCGCCGGCGGCTTCGAGGCGGGTGAGGAGATTGAGATTTTTGTCTGAGGTGATGGTCCCGCCGGTGGCCGAGAGCGTGTCGAGGATGATCGGGCGATCGAGGGTGATGGAGCCGGCGGGCACCCTCGCTTCATAAGTGATGCCGAGATCATTGTTGGGGTAGAGGGGATTGGTGGACCAATGGGATGCGTCGGTCCAGTTGCCGCTGCTTCCGTCCCAAATTGCAACGGTGCTTCCATCGGCCGTAGGATGAAGTGACAGAGAGATGGAAAGAGCGACGAGGCAGGAATAGAGCGTTCGCAGATTGCCGCGATTGGACCCAATAGCAAAACGGATTTTCATAAGGCCCCTTTTTAAAGGATTGAATATTGTCGATGCGTTCTTCTACGATAGCTCTGAGTCCATCGGGCCGTCAATGGGTCGCCGCTACTTCTTGGCCGCTGGGGTCCGGGAAAGTATCCTCCGGCGATCGTGAGTACACCGTCGCAAACCCCGCAACCGACCTCGCTGCTCGATCTGCCGAACGTCGAGCAAAGCGACGTGCTCAAACTGCTGCGCGTGGAGTTGTTCCTGGCTGTCGTGCCGTTCATTTTTCTGGCGGCCGGGTCGTTCATTGCCATTCATCGCCTGCCGGAGGGGAAGGCATTTGTTCTGGAGGCGCGGGGCGTTGGCATTTTCTATGACTTCATGAGCGCGCTGCTGATGATGGTGCTCTTTGGGTTCTTTTATATGTTTCCGTCGCTGTGGGTGCGGCGGTCGATTTCGATTGTTTATCGTGTCGTGTTCTTTTTGGTTTTTACCTCGGGGCTCTGCTGGCTGGAGTCGGAGAAATATATCGCGGTGGTGCAGACGGGCGATTCGTTTGTGTTTGTCCGCCGGTTTCCGTTTGGATCGACGATTGTGCCGGCCGGGAGCGTGGCGTCGGTTTTTACACGCAAAACCAGTGCGATTCATGCTCTGCGGGTGACCGCATCCAGTTGGCGGGGGATTCCCGGGGGCACCCTGGAGTGCGAGAGGGTGTGGATCAAGGACCAGCGGACGATGCGGGTTATGGATGAGCTGGCTTTGGCGCTTGGCGGGGCGCAGGCAGATTCGCTCAGACCTGTCGCGGCTCCGGCGGGCTTGCGCTGACGGACATTTCATCAGCTTTCCAACATCCGGTTGCATCATAAACGTTTCGTCACAATGGGGAACTCCGCACACGTCGGTGAGGAGCAAACGCTGCGCAGGTGAGGAACGTTACGGCTCAGGTACGTCTCTTGCTTATGAACCTGCGCCGGTTGTGAAGTTCGATGTGTGAATTTCGACGGCGGTGCAACATCATGTCTTTGAGGTGAATCATGTTCCAACCCTTGCGTAGATTTCGCAGCAGACTTTGTACACCGAGAGCGGCCGGCCGGCCGGGCGGGGCCATTCGTCGCGCTGCCGAGCCAGTGCGATGTGAGATGCTGGAATCGCGTCAGCTCCTGACGGCGATCACGCTCAATGGCACGGTGTTTCAGGACCTGAATAACAATGGAAAACTGGAAGCGGGAGAAGCCGGCATCGCCAGCGTGCTGATCACGCTCACCGGCAAGACGGCCGCCGGCGCTAACGTGACCATGACCACGCGCACCAGCGCGCAGGGTCGGTATGCGTTCACGGTGGCGGCGGGGACCTACAGCATCGCCGAAACGCAGGCGGCCGGTTTTCTCGATGGCAAAGATGCGACCGGATTTGGCGGGGGCGCGAAGGCGGGCAATGACATCGTGACGGGGATCAACGTGACGGGCCCGGTTTCGTGCGCGGGCGCGAACTTCGGGGAGATCAAGCCCGGAGGCATTTCGGGGACTGTTTATCTCGATGCAAATAACAATGGGACCATCGACGTCGGCGAAAAGCGGCTCTCCAACGTGCTGATCACGCTGACCGGGACGAACGATCAGGGCGCGGTCACGCTGACGATGCGGACCGACGCCAATGGCAACTACAGCTTCCAGAATCTCCGCCCCGGCGCCTATATGATCGCCGAGACACAACCGGCGGGATATCTCCAGGGCAAACTAAAGCTGGGCTCGGCCGGCGGCATTGTTGGGGCAGACATTTTCTCGAGCGTCGTCATCGGCCAGGGTGTCTCCGGCATCGACTACAACTTTGGCGAGCAACTGCCACCGCCACCGCCTCCGCCTCCCCCACCGTGCAATACCAAGTGCCCGCCCAAGGGTGGTCATTCGGATGGCAACTCGGATGGGCATTCTGATGGCGGCGGTGACTGCAAGAACAACGGCCACTCGGATGGCCATTCCGATTCTGGAAAGGACCAAGGCAAGTCCAAGTGCGGCGGATCGGATAGCGGAAAGAACCGCGGAAGCTGCCAGAGCCATTCTGACGGCCACTCGGATGGCCACTCGGATGGCGGCAAAGGCGGCGGCGGCAAAGGCAACGGGAAGTGCCGGTAAACTGCACCGCTTGCGAAGTCGCGCACGACTTGGTGGACCTTCGGTAGACATCTACCGGAGGTTCACTTTTTTTAGATGGAGCGGATCGACGAGATGGGAGTTAGAGAAATGGCGATCTCTCCCCCGGCTTGAGAATCGGGGAGTCTTGCAAAGGTTCTTCGGCGGGTTCGAGAAGGGGTGATTCCAATTCGGGAGATGGTTGCGGGTCCGCAGGCTCAGTCGCCTCTGGCTCTGGATCGATATCCGATTCCGCCTGAGGCTGGGGCTCCAGGTTGAGAATCTCATCCACCGTGAGATCCCACTTCCATTTATCCATCCAATCGCGGATCGTCGAGGTGGGAACGCGATGGGTGGCTCGGCTCATTTCAGAAAGTTTGTCGGCCCACTCGTAGAGGGCCGGCTTGGTGAGACGTTTGTACTTCAGGAGCACGCGGATCTCCTGCCACCAGGGGGAATCCGGCTCGGACATCTCGACCTGATAACCATGCTCGACGGCATAGCGGGCGTAGCGGCGCGACTCGAGCGAGCGGCTGTTGCCACGATCGATGATGATGGGAGAAATCCCCTGATCGATGGCGCGGCAGAAGCGCTCGAAGTTCCAATCGCAGGCGGCCTGCTGGAGCTCGCGGCGATAGTTGTATTTGGTGGGGTCGTCGCCGACCTGGGTGTGGAAATACTCATCCGTCTCACAGATGAGCCCGCCGCCGGCCGCGAGCTGTCTGGCCATGTGGCTCTTGCCGCAACTGGGCAGGCCTCGCATCAGGTAAACAATCTTCTGGCTCATTGCTGATTGCGGCGAAATGAAATTGCCTTAATAGTTTATCGCGAGCCGGCCGCGCGCACCACCTTAATTGGATCACCATCCTCGACCACGCCGACCGCATCCATGGAATCGAGGCGGGCGGCATAATCGATATCTTCTTCCAATCCTGCCCGGATTACGTTGATTCCCCCCTGGGATTGCCGCAGGGCGCCTCGCAGATCGCGGCGGCTGGCGGCAAAGACCGTCCTGGCCAGTAGCGCGGCGTCGGATTCCAGTTCGATGCCTTCGCCGAGGGCGGTTAGTACAGCGCCGGCTCCAATTACATCTTCCATGGCGGTTTTGCCGTTGGTTCCAGCACAGAGGAGGAGAAGGTCGAGGCCGGTTTTTTTCGCTGTCGCGGCGACTGCGCCGGCGTTGACCAGGGCTCCGAGCATGATTTGGGGTGCGCCCCAAGCCGCCAGGATGGCGCGGGTGCCGTTGGTGGTGCTCATCAAGAGGATCTTGCCGGCGTGTTCCGATTTCAGGGCGGCGGGGCTGTTGCCGAGGTCAAATCCAGCCGGCTTGAGACAGTTTTCTTCGCCGCAAAGGAGGGCTCCGGGGGTATCCGCGGCAGCAGCGAGGACTGAGCGGGTGTCGGGGAAGATGCGGATTTCGCGGACACCGGCCGACAGGGCCGCGATCATGGTGGTGGTGGCACGAAGGACATCCAGGACCACGACCACGCGGCCAGGGAGTTGCGCCGGGTTCAGATGTGAGGGGAGGAGAACGACATCAGCACGCATCGGCCTAGCTTAACGGCATGCACGGTCGTCGGAATACAAACGGAGCGGACAGGATCAGATGATCCCGCCGCTCCGGTACAAAATTTAGCTATTTATTGAGGATCGCTGAGAATCATCTCCTAATAGCGGTTGGCGTTCTCGAGGATGCTTCCCGGACGGGCGAAGCGCTCAAAGGTCTCGCCGTGGCACTTGGGGCATGCGCGAGGGGCGGTCACGGTATCCTCGGGTTCATACCCGCAGCAGCGGCACTGGAGTTGAAATACGGCGATGCGACTGACATTGCGAGCGAAAGGATCGTACGTCACAAACTGTCCCTTAGACTCGAATCGCTCCATGCTGATTGACATGTTAACTCTCCTTCTTTACAGAAGTTACGCGGTTTGCTTACGCAGACAGGAGAGAGTAACCGCAATGCCCGTGCCATCGGCCGACGATACCTGCAAAGCTTGGGGATAAGCGATCCAGCACGGCCATTGCCTAGACTTACGGAAAAGAAAACGCACCCATGGGATAGGTGCGTGGCGACAGGAAGTCAGATTTAGGACAAAATGTCGCTATACGGTCAATTTGTCCGATGAACTCGACTCTTCGCCTTCCATTTGATACTGCCTGAGCTTGCGCTGGAGGGTTCGGACGGAAATGCCCAAGCTTTCGGCCGCTCGGGTGCGTTTCCCGCCGGATTGCTCTAAAGCCTTGGTAATGGCGAGTTTTTCAAGCTCCTCCATGGTCATCCCGGTCGGAAGGTCTTTGTTGGGGATGTTGCCCAAGGAGCCCTCGGTGATCTCATCCGGGAGGTCGCGCTCGGTCAACATGTCACCGTCGGCCAGGACCATCATGCTTTCCAGGGAATGCCGCAACTGGCGGACATTGCCGGGCCAGCGGTAGCCCATGAAGCGGCGCATGACGGTGGGGTCGATTTTTCGTGGGGGAGTGTGCTTTTGCTCCGAGATCTCCTTGAGGAAGTGCTCGATCAGCAGGGGAATATCATCCGGGCGCTCACGGAGGGAAGGGAGTTGGATGGTGACGACCTTCAGCCGATAAAACAGGTCCTCGCGGAATTTGCCCTCGGCGACCATGCGGTCGATGTCGCGGCTGGTGGCGGCCAGGACGCGGACGTTTACTTTGCGGTCCTCGTACCCCCCTACCGGCGTGAGAGTGAGGGTTTCCAGTACGCGCAGGAGCTTGGCCTGCAAGCCGAGCTCAAAGTCGCCAATTTCGTCGATAAACAGGGTCCCCCCGTCGGCTTGCTCGAATCGGCCGACCCGGCGGTCGGTTGCGCCGGTGAATGCGCCACGGACGTGGCCGAAAAGCTCGCTTTCGACGAGGGTGGCCGGGACGGCGGCACAATTGACGGCGACAAACGCACCTTTTTTTCGTGGGCTGTTATGGTGGAGGGCTTGGGCGACCAGTTCTTTGCCTGTCCCAGTTTCACCGAGGATCAGGACGGTGCTGTCAACCTGGGCAGCGCGTTGAATCTTGGCGAAGACATCCTTCATTTGTTTCGATGCGCCGACGATCTGGTCGAGGCCGAATTTCTGATCGAGGCGGCGACGAAGGCTGTCGATCTCCTTGTCCTTTTGCATCCCCTCCAAAGCGCGGCGAATGAGGAGGATCAACTCATCGGCATCGACGGGTTTGGTGATGTAGTCGTAGGCGCCGGCCTTCATGGCTTCGACGGCGGTTTTGGTGCCTTTTTCGCCGGTAAACACGATGAATTGGGTATCGGGCTTGCGCTGCTTCCAGAGCTGCAAAAGCCTGATGCCGCTGACATCGCCCATGTTGAGATCGGTCAGCACAACGTCGATATTTTCGTCGACATAGCTCAGCGCCTTGTCGGCGTTTTCAGCGCCATAGATGGTGAAGCCTTCCTGCTTCAAAAGCTGCATCATCATCCGGCGTTCCGACTCGTGGTCTTCGACCACAAGCATCCGTCCAGAAGTACTCATTATTAACGCTCCAGCTTGCTTGGTAATGTCAAATTGTCCTGTGTCGAACTGTCATACCACATAAGTCGCAGTGGCGACAACCGGTAAATTGTGACGCGAGGTAAATGTGTCACGCCCGCCGGGGCAGTACAATCCGGGGCTGCATGTTCAAGCGGATTCGTCAGTTGCACATTTCGCTGGCCGCCAAGTGCCAACTCCTGTTCGGGGCGGCGGTCGTTCTGATCATCACGGCTGCGCTTCTTGTGCCATGGCAGCGGATGGAACAGCTCATGGAGCAGATGAATGAGCGGACGGCGAAAACGCTGGCAGACTGGGCGGAGGCGGACCATGTGGCGCGGCAAATGGAGGAAAAATCGCTGGGCCCGGCCACGCGTCCGACGACCGGGCCAAGCACGGCGCCCGCGCTGGGAGGGCGCGAGCGGGCGGTGGTCAATATGATTTTGCTGAAGCGGCCGCCGAAGGGGTTGTCTCGATTTGAGGCCAGGGCGCTGGAGGAATTCAAGAAGAATGCGGACATGGAGGCGATTTCGAAGCGGCAGGAAAACAAGGAAGGTCCGACGTCGTTCAAATATGCGCGGGCGCTGTTGGCGCAGCAGAAGTGCATGGCGTGTCATAGCGAGGATTTGCAAAAGAGCGAGTCGGCGACGCGCGGGACTCCGGCGCTGCTGGGGATGGTGAGCATCGAGATTCCATACCAGGTGGATGCGATGCAGGTGTTTTTGAACCGAATTTTTATTTTTCTGGCGGGGCTGCTGGCGGGAACCACGGCGATCATTGTGTTTTATCTGATTACCACGCGGCTGATCCTGGGGCCGGTGCGGGTGCTCCAGGAGACGGCGGAAAAAGTGAGCAAGGGTGATTTGAATATCCGGTCGGACATCAGCACGGGGGATGAATTTCAGCAGCTTTCGGAGAGTTTCAACAAGATGCTGACGAACCTGAAGGCGGGAGAGGATCAGCTTCGAGCGATCAATAAGAGCCTTGATTTGAAGCTGGGGCAGCTCGAAGAGAGCAACGTGGCGCTGTATGAATCGAATCGGTTGAAGAACGAGTTTTTGGCGAATGTCAGCCATGAACTGCGCACGCCGCTCAATTCAATTCTTGGATTTGCGGATTTGCTCAAGGATGCAGCGCTCACCTCCGATCCGAAAAATGCCCGGTATCTCCAGAACATCGTCAACAGCGGGAAGAACCTGCTGGCGCTGATCACCGACCTGCTCGACCTGGCGAAGATCGAGGCCGGGCGAATGGAAGTGCGCTCGGAGCCGCTGAGCCTCACCGATCTTTTCGAGGGATTGGTCAGCATCATCAAGCCGCTGGCGGAAAAGAAGGACCTGGCGATTGTGGCGACGGTTGGGCGGGATGTGCCGATCATGCAGACCGACCCGGCGAAGTTGCAGCAGGTGCTTTACAACTTTTTATCCAACGCGATCAAATTTTCGCCGGCGGCGGGGAGAATTGACGTGAAGGCGGAGCGATTTGAGGAAGACAATGTGCGGATTTCCGTCACCGATCTGGGCCCGGGGATCGAGCCGGATAAACAGAGCATGATTTTTGAGAAATTCCGGCAGATTGACGGGTCGGTGACGCGACAGCACAGCGGAACGGGACTGGGATTGGCAATATCAAAAGAGTTGACGCAGTTGATGGGGGGATCGATCGGGGTGATGAGCCGGCCGAATGAGGGGGCGACGTTTTGGGTGATTTTGCCGGTGAAAATCGCGCCGACGACCCAGGCGGTGGCGGCAAACGGAGCGGTTAGCTCAGCGGAAGCAGTGAAGAATGCGCGGTGAGGGGTTGATCCGTTATCTGAACCTTCGAGATCTGGAACGTGGGCTGAAGAACCAGACCGGCAGAGCCATCGGATGAACCGACCGCCGGTGCTGCGGCCATGCCATCCGGCGCCTTGGGCGGTTCTGTCTCCTGCCCCAGGAACAGCAGTCCTCCGGTCCTGCGGTCGCGGATGGCATAGACGAACGGATGGTCAGCGCTGAATGTGGGCGGACTGGGGTGTGAGCAGACGCAACCCGTCGCGACCACCTCGATTGCCGTGGCCGCCGCGGCGACCGTGCCTTCTTCGTTCACCTCGATGTTGGCCTGATGAATGATCTCGCTGACGGCTTCAAAGTTTGAAAACCGCCGATCGAATCCCATGTGCTCCAGCGTTTCAAGCAGTGAGAATCGATTGTCCATGTCGAAGCGCGGCAGGGAAACGTGGACTTCCTGCTTTTTGGCTTGATCGAGCCAGCCGCTCAGATTATCCGCCGAAAGAGAGGCGCCGAGCTGCTGCAATCCGCCCTGCTCCCGCGGCAGCAGAACAACCATCGAAAGATCATCCCCCTTGTACGGAAGTTCGAGCAGTTGAAGCTGGTCATTGGCGAAGTAGTTGAAGCGGTCGCTCTGATACATCATGGCCACGTTTTTGGTCTTGCCCCCGGGCAGCGAGAAAGGACGGCTTGTCGTGAGGTGGGGGTCGAACCCGTTGACCCATTGGCCCTTGAAGTAGATCGCATTGGTCAGGACGAAGGCTGTCTTTGGCTTTAAAGAGGCGGCGTCGATCAGTTGTGGGATCCGGCCGTGGGTTTGCTCTGAGATCCAATCATTGATGACCTTGGCGGCGGCCTGATTTTGAAGAAAGTTGAGGCGCTCGATCTTGGCGTTAAAGTCGGATTGGAGGCTTTCGCGGAACTCATCCTTCAAATCGAAGTTTTCGCTGAACCAGGCGGCATTGGCCATATTCAGCTCGTAGGGCCGGGTGACCGTGGGATCGGCCTGCAAGCGGTCCAGCAGTTGAGCGAAGGCTGATGACATTTCGGGTGTCGATCGATGCAGCAGCTCTGCGACCCCTGCGGCCGCGCTGGGGCTGCCGGCGGCGAGCATGCCCAGGGCGGTGGCGATGCTATAGGGAGAGAAGAAGAGGTTCTTCCCTGCATTCTGTTGCGCCAGCACGGAATAGAGATCGAAAGCAAAATCATCGATCCCGCGCTCGAGGGACGAAGCGATGCCGGATGAGCGTGTGAAAGTTACGGGCGGTCTTTTCAGGACGCGATCGGTGCGTACGCGGTCAGGGAGGGCAGCAATCAGCCTGTCGGACGCATCGCGATAAAGGATGTCGCGGAGGCGGTCTTTGCCTCCGTTCAGATGATCGGCCCCGGCCTGGCCTCGAAGCTTGTCCCGCCCGCCGCCGCCGTTGAGCGTATCGTCGCCGCCTCCGCCGACCAGAATGTCGCGCTCTGCCCCGCCGGTGATCCGATCGTTGCCGCGCCCTCCGTGGATGCGGAAAAGGAGATGCTGATCCTCCGGCCCGAGCTGCACGTGCACACGATCGTCGCCACGGCGGGATTTGATCAGGACGTGGCGCAAACTCTTGCGGGACCGGGAGCCGACGACAACTCCGTTCACAATCGCTTCGATTCGGCTGGGGTGGTCGGGGCTGACGCGAATCACGATCTGGTCATCGGTTGCGATGCCGTCGCGATCTCCGTCGATCCGCCAGACAGCGGGTGAGTTGGACAGCATCTGGCGCGGTTCCAGCGGTTCAAGCGAGGGGAGCATGCTGATAAAGACGACGTGATGGGGCTGGCTGTTACGTAGGAAAGAAAGGAATTGCTGCCACCAGACAATTGCAGAACAAGGCGTGATAGAGCGGAAGGCGGGGCCGAGGCCACTCTACACCAGCAGCATTCCCGGTTCTTCGAGGACTTGCTTGAGAGTGCGCAGGAATTCGGCGGCGGTTGCGCCATCGACGGCGCGGTGGTCGGCAGAGAGGCTGGCGGTGAGGATGGTGCGGGGGACGATTTCATTTTCTCGCACCACCGCACGTTTTTCGGCCGCGCCGATGGCGAGAATTCCGACCTCGGGGGGATTGATGATGGCGTTGAATTCGCGGACGCCATAGGTGCCGAGGCTGGTGATGCTGAAGGTGGCTTCACTTTGTTCCTCGCGGCGGAGGCGCTGGGCGCGGGCGCGTTCGACCAGGTCGGCGGTGGCCTGGCGGATCTCGCGAAGGCCCATGTGATTCACGCCGCGGAGAACGGGGACGATCAAACCATCGGGGATGGCCACGGCGATGCCGAGGTTCACATCGCCATATTGGGTGATCTCGCCTTTTTCGGAGTTGAAGCGAGCGTTGAGGGCGGGATGGCGAACGAGGGCGAAGGCGACGCCCTTGGTGAGGAAATCGGCGATGGAGAGGCGGATTTTTTCGGCCTCGAGCTTTTGATTGAGCCGCTCGCGGAGGCGGGTGATTTCTTCCACATCGATGTCGATGGTCTCGTAGAAATGCGGGACCGTTTGCTTGGAGCGCTGGAGGGCGGTGGCGATGGCCAGGCGCATCTTGGTCATGGGGATGACTTTTTTCTCGCCGCCGGCAAGGGTCGGGGAAGAGGCGGGCATTTGCGCGGGGCGCTGCGAGGCGCCGTGCTCGATGAAGGTGAGGACATCGCGCTGGACGATTCGGCCGCCGGGGCCGCTGCCGCGGACCTGGGCGGGATCGATGCCTTTGTCCTGGGCAATGCGCTTTGCGAGAGGAGAGATTCGCACGCGGCCGTGGCCGTTGCCGGGCGAGCCCTTTTCGCCGGGACGAGGCGAGGCATCACCGACCAAGGCCTCGTGGCCGTGGGTTCCCATCGACACCTGGTCCTTCCTTGCCTGAACGCGCTCGGGCTCCTGTTGGGGATGATCTGTTTCGGCATCGCGGGCATGGCCGGCGCGACGCTCGGCCGCGGGATGAATGGGCACGGGAGGATTGAGCCTGCGGTCGGCGATTGGCGCGCCGGCGGCCACTGGCTCGCGCGCTCGCACGGGCTCTGGTGCGGCGGCCCGCGCGGGCTGCTGGGCGCGGGCGCCCGCCGTCGCTTGTTTCTTCACGTCGGCGGGATTTTCACCGGCGGTGGCGATGAGTCCGAGCACGCCGCCGACGGGGATTTTTTCGCCTTCGGGGACGGCGATGTGCGCTAAGACGCCGGATTCGTAGGCCTCCATGGGCATGGTCGCCTTGTCGGTTTCGACGTCGGCGAGTTCTTCGCCGGCGCGCACCTTATCGCCTTCTTTCTTGTGCCATTTGACGACCGTTCCTTCGGTCATGGTGTCGGAAAGCTGGGGCATGGTGATTTGGGCGGGCATGACAATCCTCAAAATCAGAGCGGTGTGCTGAAGCACACCCTACGGGACCCAGACGTGCTTACACGTAGCACACTTCGCGCACGGCGGCGATGACTTTTTCGACGCTGGGCTGCATGGCCAGCTCGAGATAATGGTTGTAGGGGACGGGGACATCTTCGCTGCTGACCCGGCCGATGGGGGCATCAAGGTCATCAAAGACTTTCTTGTAAATCCGTTCCATGATGCCCGCGCCGATGCCGCAATAGCCCCAGTCCTCATCGACGATGACGCAGCGATGGGTCTTGCGAATGGATTCGATGACCGTCGCCTCATCCAGCGGACGCAGGGTGCGGAGATCGAGCACTTCGGCATCGATGCCGTGCTGCTGCTCGAGTTCCTGCGCGGCGTTCAGGCAAAGCTTGACCATTTTGGACCAGCAGATCAGGGTGACATCGGTTCCCTGCCGCTTGACGTCGGCGATCCCGATGGGAAGGGTGTATTCTTCCTGTGGCACTTCGCCCTTGTCGGCCAGCATGATTTCGGATTCGAGGAAGATGACCGGGTCATCGCAGCGGATGGCGCTTTTGAGGAGGCCCTTGGCGTCGTAAGGATTCGAAGGGGCGATGACGACGAGGCCGGGGACACGGGTGAAGATGGCATCGACGCGATGGGAATGGGTGGCGGCAAGCTGATGGGCGATGCCGTTGCCGCCGCGGAAGACGATGGGGAGCTTGAATTGGCCGCCGGACATGTAGCGGATGTTGGCGGCGTTGTTCATGAGCTGGTCCATGCAGACGAGGGAGAAGGACCAGGACATGAATTCGACGATGGGGCGCAGGCCGCACATGGCAGCGCCGAGGCCCAGGCCGGAAAAGCCGGCCTCGCTGATGGGGGTGTCGATGACGCGCTCGGGGCCAAAGCGGGCGAGCATGCCTTCGCTCACTTTGTAAGCGCCGTTGTATTCGGCGACTTCCTCGCCGAGGAGGAAGACGTTGGGATCGCGGTCCATCTCTTCGGTCATGGCCTGGCGGAGGGCTTCTCGTAGTTGGATTTCGGGCATATTTTTATCGCGGGGTTCGTGGGCCCTATTTCTGCAAAGGATACTGCTCGGCGAGGATGTCTTTATAGAGATCGGCGAGTTCCGGGTGGGGGCTCTGGTCGGCGAATTGGACGGCGTCGTTTACGATGGTCGCTACTTCGGCCTCCATGTCTTCGAGCGTGGCATCATCCACCAGCCGTTTTTCGCGAAGGCGATTCTCGTAGACCACGATCGGATCGCGGAGGCGTGCCTTTTCGGCCTCTTCCTTGGTGCGATATTTGAGGGGATCGGACATGGAATGGCCGCGGAAGCGATAGGTGTTGGCGCTGATATACATGGGGCCGTTGCCGGCGCGGCAATAGTCGGCCGCCGATTTCATTTCGGAGATGACGACGTCGAGATCGTTGCCATCGATGCTCTTGGTGGGCATGGCATAGCCCAGGCCGCGCTTGGAGAGATCCTTTTCAGCGCTGTGACGAGCGACCT
Organism: Tepidisphaeraceae bacterium; assembly: GCA_041482675.1. GTDB lineage: Bacteria > Planctomycetota > Phycisphaerae > Tepidisphaerales > Tepidisphaeraceae > JBGPEF01. The sequence goes on from JBGPEF010000025.1 coordinate 15,093, forward strand.
GGGTGCCCATCGCGAGGCCATTGTTTTCGATGATAAAGATGACGGGGAGCTTGAGGAGGGAGGCGAGATTCAGTGCTTCGTTGTGAGTGCCCTGATTTACAGCGCCATCACCGAAGAGGGTGAAACATACGCCGCCGGTTTTTTTGTATTTGCAGGCGAAGGCAGCGCCGGCTCCCAGAGGAATGTGCGCGCCAACGATTCCGTGGCCGCCGAGATTACCTACTTCGGCCTGGAAGAAGTGCATCGAGCCGCCCTTGCCCTTGGAGCAGCCGGTGGTCCGGCCAAACAATTCGGCCATGGCGGGCTTGGCATCCATTCCCAGTGCGAGGGAATGGCCGTGATCGCGATAGCCGTTGAAAAGATAGTCCTTGCCCTTTTGGAAAATGGCGGCGATGCCGACGGCGACGGCTTCCTGGCCGCTGTAGAGATGGCAGAATCCGCCGATGCGTTGGCCGGGCTTGGTGTATTCCTGGTAGGTGCGTTCTTCGAAGCGGCGGATGAGCATCATCATCCAGAGGCGTTTGCGCTCTTCCTGGCCGGCGACGGAGGGGGTTACTTTAACTCCCGGTGGCTTCTCGACTTCGTTGACTACGGCCATGTAGTGGCTCTCCAGAGTTCCGCCCTCTAAAGCGCTGATGCGTGGCCTTAGAAGTTTAGTTGGATTATCGTGTCGCTTCAATGGCTTACAAACCAAATCGTCGCCATTGCCGGTGGCAGTTTAATTATAGCGGGGGAAAGTCGGGGGAGGGATGGAGATACGGGGGGCAAAATGGCCGTCCGACGGGCGGGCGGAGGAGGAAATCGGTGGTGTGCGGGGGGATTCGTCGCAGAATTGCATGATTGGGGGTTTATGGGACGGATTGATGCGGATTAACGGAGGGGTGGGGCATCCAGGGGCTTGCCGTTGGTGTCAAGGATGTGAATTTCATGGACGCCGCCTTTGCGGCCGCTGCGATAGGTCCAGACGACTTCCTTTTTGGGCGTGACTTCCAGCACTTTCACATCGGCCTCGCCGGCCGCGCCGTAGCTGGCGATGATGGTGTTGCCGTTGGGGAGGCGCTGAGCGCCGCAAGGGTCGTGCAGCAGGGCGCTGGGGAGGTCGGAATTGGCGAGCTGCCAGACGATCTTTCCATCCTTGTCCACCTCGATCACCATGTCACCGTGGGTGCAGTTGATGAGGGTGTTGCCGGTTTCGAGGCGAATGGCGGTGAAGGGCCAACTGTCTTTGGGCTGGTCAGGTGTATGCGCCTCCCAGACGACTTTTCCCTGAGGAGTGTATTCGCGGACGGCTTTGTCGAGGAGATGGGGGACGAGGTAGTTTCCATTCTCCAGCTTGCGAGCCATGCGGGTTTGCATGTGGAAGTTTTGAGTCTGACATTGGAGCGGGAATTCGACGATGAGCTTTCCCCCGCGATCGATTTCCAGCAGCCGAGGCTTTGGCCCGGATTCGGTGAGGAGAATATGGCCGGCCGGCAGGGGCTGGACGGTATCAACTTCGCTTTGGGATCCTTTGAACTCGAAGAGCACCTTGCCATCCTTGTCGATTTCGACAATCGCGCCGCTCGGATAGTCTTTTGATTTGGAGGCGGCCAGCAGCACGTTGCCGCCGGGCAAGACCCAGCCATCGCGCGAGCCGCCGGGGTAGCGCCAGGTGATTTTGCCGTCGCCGGACATGATGTAGGTCTCGCCGCCGGTTGCGAGGAATGAGTGGGTGATACCGGATGACGATTCCTGCCCCGGGACGTTCTCGGCAGCATGGCCAAGGCGAATGAGGCCGGCCAGTGGTATTAACCAGATCGCGCACGCCTTAAAATGAACATTCATGAGTACCTTCCCTTCGAGAACGAGACGCGGCGGCTAATTGTCACGTCAAAACAGCTTATTGAACCTACACATTGCTGTATGACCGTTGCACAATATACCGCCGGCTGCCGGGTGCAGCCCGAATATCGACGATGTCCAAAAAGACCAAGTACCAACATCTATCCAAGGCGGAACTAATCCGCCGGCTGGAGGCGCTGGAGGAGGCGTCGAAGATGGATCATGAGCTCCAGACGGTCCTGCACGACCTTCACGTTCATCAGGAAGAAGTCCGGGCCCAGAACGAGCAGCTTTTGGAGACCAAGCGCTCGCTGGAGCAGTCGCGCGACCGCTATGCCGACCTGTATGATTTTGCCCCCATCGCCTACATCACTCTCGATGCCGAGGGACTGGTGCAGGAGATCAACCTGACCGGTTCAACGCTGTTGGGCAACGAGCGGTCGCGCATTCTCGGTTCACCATTTATTCTCTACGTTCAGGACCAGGACCGCACGCTGTTCCTGGATCACATGCGGCGCTGCCGCAACGGTGAGGGGAGTTCCAACGACGGCGTTCGCGGCGAGATGCGGATGATCTCACGGAAGGGCCGTCTTTTCCCCGCGCATCTTCTCTCGCGCGCTTCAGCGCCGCTGGGCGGCGGGCCGACCGCGTATCGCACCGCGGTCACGGATCTGACGGAATTCAAGATTACCGAAGAGGAGAAACGGCAACTGATCATGCGGGAGCAGTCGGCCCGGGCGGCGGCGGAAGCCAAGGATGAGTTCCTGGCGGTTGTCTCGCACGAGCTGCGTACGCCGCTGACGGCGATCCTGCTGTGGTCCAAGCTGCTGCGCGCCGGCCACGTGGCGCCGGATCAACAGGAAGTGGCCCTGGGGGCGATCGAGCACAGCGCGGTGGCTCAGCAACAGCTCATCGAGGACCTGCTGGACATCTCGCGGCTAGTTTCAGGGCGGCTGCGGCTGGAAATTCGCGAGACGGATATTGTGCCGGTGATTCAGGGCGCGATAGACACGGTTCGGCCGGCCGCGGAATTAAAGCGGGTGCACCTGGAGGCTCAACTCAACCCGCAGATTGGCCGCGTGCGCGTCGATCCCGACCGATTGCGGCAGGTGGTGTGGAACCTGGTTCACAATGCCGTCAAATTCACTCCCGCCGGAGGGCGCGTGAACGTTTGCCTCCAGCGGCGGCAGGACATGTTGAGTATCGAAGTGAAGGACACCGGGCAGGGAATTTCGCGCCATTTCCTGCCGCATGTTTTCGAGCGATTTCGCCAGGCGGATGTGAGCCCGACCCGCACCTCCGGGGGCCTGGGGCTGGGGCTGGCCATCAGCCGCCAGCTTGTCGAGCTGCACGGCGGAAGGATCCACGCCGAGAGCCGCGGCCAGGGGAAGGGGGCGACTTTTTCGGTGGAGCTGCCCGCGGCCCAATGGAATCACAAGCAGATCGAGCCTTCCGAAGGTGAAGCGCGGGCCGCGGCCGAAAAATTCGTCGCGACGCCGGTGCTGCAAAACGTATGCGTGCTTCTGGTGGAAGATGATGCTCAAACGCGCGGCGTGGTGCAGTGGCTGCTGGAGCGGTGCAGCGCCACGGTTACGGCGGTTGATTCCGCGGCCGCCGCGATACGCGAATTCGAGCAAACGCTCCGCCCGGCGGGCCGAAATGCGTCACCGCGCTTTGACCTGCTGATCAGCGACATCGCCATGCCCGAGCAGGATGGTTATGACCTGATCCGGCGGGTGCGGGAGCTGGAAAAATCGCACGCGGCGCGCACGCCCTTACCCGCAATGGCGTTGACGGCCTACGTGCGCGAGAAGCATCGCGCCGAGGCGCTGGCCGCGGGCTATCAGGAGCACGTCGCAAAACCGATTGATCCAGGAACGGTGATTTCGGTGGCTCTGCGATTGGTGGGACGATCGGAAGGAGCGGGATCGCCGCCCGCGGAGGTTAACGCGCCGGCATCTCCACTGAAGTGACGCCTTCCCGGATCGCGTATTTGGTCTATTCGGCGACGCTGAAAAGCCCCAGCTTGCTCATCATGGTGCGGCGGTGAGTCTCCACTGTTTTGATGCTCACGCCAAGAACGCCCGCGATCTCTTTCATCGCCTTGCCTTCGGCCAGAAGCTGAAGGATCTCGCGCTCGCGCGGCGAGAGCCTGTGCGAGTTGGACGGGGCGATTTCGCCGGGGTTCTGAGGGTTGCGGGCCCTGACGATGTTCGCCAGCGTGGGGCTGAGATAAATCTTCCCGGCCATCACTGTGGCGAGCGCCTCGACGAGCTCGGGAAACGCCGCACATTTGACGACATAACCCGATGCCCCGGCCGCGAGCATCTGCGTGGCGATATGCTCATCGGAGTGGGCGGAGAGGGCAATGACTTTGGGGGTTTTGCCGTTTGTTCCAGCGCCGGTGATCTGGCGCGTGGCGTCGATGCCGTTGAGGTCCGGCATGCTCACATCCATCACCACGATGTCCGGCGAATGTTGGGCCGCCAGCCGGACCGCCGAGCGGCCGTCACCGGTTTCGGCCACAACCTCCACATCCGGCCGCGAGTCCAGAAGGACCCGCAATCCCTGGCGAAACATCTGATGGTCATCGGCGACCAAGACTCGCATTGCGCTCTCCCGGTTCTCAGAGATGATTCTAACACATTTCCACGGTCGAGGCAGCGAACAAACGAAAACGGCTCACCGTCCACTGATGACTGTGAGCCGTCGCACAGAAGCGGGTGAAGGGGGTCGAACCCTCGACATTCACGTTGGCAACGTGACGCTCTACCACTGAGCTACACCCGCGGAATTTTCAGTGGGAATAATAGCTTGTTCCTGGGGCGCATTCAAGCAATTGGACGCTATCGGACGTGGACAAGGTCAAACCTGGCGGCCGCGCCCGCCTGAAGCTCGCCGGCGCTTGTGGCGAAAGGGCAGCGCTTCGCTGGCTCCGCCGCCGAAGATCCTGTCCCGCGGGTGAAGATAAAAGCTATCGCGCGGAGGGCCGCCATAAAGCCGCTCATCGCTCAGCGAAGCGGGCATCGAGTCGTTCGGCCAATCGCCGCCGCCGACCATAACGACTTCAAACTCTTTTCGTCGCGTCGAACGTTTGCGGCGGCCGTTCCGCGTCTTTTTCACCGCATGCTTCGACATAAGGCCTCCCACTCATCAATTTCTCAACCATTTGAATCCGCAAGAGGCCCCGACCTCCACCGGGACTCCATTCCACCACAATTCCCGCCGCCGAATCCGTCACGGGAAATTGTAGAGCCGGTCCCCGGCGTCCGTGGCCCCATGCGTGTCAGTCCCCGTCCCACCATCGAGAAGGTCCTGGGAGCCATCCTGAGTCGGAACAACATCGTACAGCCAGTCATCGCCATTTTCTCCCAGAAGCGTGTCATCGCGATCCTGGCCAAAAAGCGTGTCGCGGGCTCACGGGAAATTCAACGTCGTGTCGCCGCCGCCCGAGCCTCCAACCGTGTCACCGGTCGTATGCGTCCCTCCGTCCATGTAGTCGTTCGAAGCGTCATTGGCGCCTAGATAATAATCGTAAAGCACGTCGTTTCCGGCTTCGCCGTACATCGAGCCCGCGCCAGCGCCTCCGAATATGACGTCATCGCCGTCGCCACCATAGAGCCGGTCTGCACCATTGCCTATTGAATCCTCTGAATCTCCGTAGATCGTGTCATTTCCGGCCCCGCCCACAATGCTGTCCGCGCCCGCCATGCCAATCAGCTTCTCATTTCCTGTGCCCCCTGCGATGCTGTCGGCGCCGCTTCCTCCCTTTACGATTTCAATGGTATTTTGCACGATATAATCCCCCTCCCCAATCGCTCCATCGTTGTTTGTGTTATCGTTCAGGAGAAGCAACAGATTGTCCGTGCGGTTCGTATAATCCAGTGTGTCTGTCCACTTCCGCCGTCGAGAGTGTCCGCGCTTCCCGAGCCAATGACGCTGTCGATGTCGCCAACAAGCAAGTCATTCCCCGAATCTCCGTAAATTGAGTCACTACCTCGGCCAGCCAGCAGTGTGTCATCATCAGCGCCCCCAGATATATTAGTAAACTTTGGTTTGTTGTAAACCGCCCCACCAAGCCCTCTCTGTCGAGGGAACCCCGGTCCGCCAGGAGCACCGC
>JBGPEF010000026.1:0-20580 GCA_041482675.1 Tepidisphaeraceae bacterium
GATGGTTTGGTAATCGCCGATCTTGGGGAGGTGCTTGAGTTCGGGGCGGGAGGCGTCGTCATAGTTGCTGATGCCCAGCAAATGCTCGCCCGCACCCATGGAAACGATGAGGTCGGTCGCCGCCGGCACGAGGGATGCGACAAGGGGTTGGGTGGGGGGTTGGGTGGTGGGAGCAGGCTTGGGAGGCTCGGCCGCGGCCGCAAGCGAACAGAGGCCCAGCAGGAAGATGATTGGACGGATGCGTTGACGCACAGGGCGCGGATGTTAGATTTGTCAGAAATCGGTGTCAAACCGAGGGTTGGGAGTCTTTGGGTCAAGAGGATCTATGCGATTGCCGTTGATGTTGCAGATTGGGAGGATTTTCAAGAAGGACTCGCCGCTGCCGCTGGAGCGGGAGATCAGCAAGGGGGAGATCGCGCGGGTGTCGCCCAAGCGCACCAGCTTTTTCAGGCCGTGGGCCAAGCGCAATGCGGCGATTGCCAGCATGCAGGAGGGGCTGGAGGCGCTGGCAGGGGTGATGACCAATATGCGGGACAATATTGAGAAGCAGGGGCGGCGGCAGGATGAGATGCTGGCGTATCTGTCGCACCTGCCGGAGATTTTGCATTCGCTGCCGGAGGCACACCGGATTCAGGCCGAGAATCTCAAGAGCATCGGGCAGCAGTTGCAGCAGCAGGTGACGCAACAGAACCGGTTGGGAGAAATCCTGGAGAAATTGTCGAACGGTGGCGTCGAGCAGAGGGAGACGCTGGTGGCGTTGAAGGGTGAGGTGGAGGCGATGGGCGGGCACAGTGAGAATGTCGCACACAATTTGAGGCAGGTGGGGGATGCGATGGAAAATGTGACGCGCAACTCAACACGGAATGCCCAGGTGCTGGAATTGATGCATGAAAAGTTTGAGGATCGCTCGGAAGAAGTAGAGAGACGATTGCGGACGCAAAGTGTGTTGATTTTGATTCTGGTGATCGTGGCGATGTTGATGGCCGGGGCGGCCGGGGGATTGATTTGGTGGGTGTTTAAGCACGGGCAGACGCAAGTCTAGCTGCCGCGCATCCGGCCGACGGGTTGGGTCCAGGCCTGTTTTTTCTGATCTATGAGAGAGGGATTCATCGGCGGTTTGCTGGAGGTGATGAGTGCGCGCACGTAGAGCTCATGGCCCGTGAGCGTGTAGGTTGGATTGCGGCCGGAAACCGTGGAGAAGATGGTACCGATCTTTTCGGAGGCGAGGTCTAATTTGCCGTCGGTCGCAATATCGCGCGGGACGCCGATGAATTGGGTCATGAAAGTGGCGTTGCCATCGGATTTGATTCTGAGGGAAAGGGTTTTGGTGGCGGGATCGAATTGGACATCCTCGAGGATCACGCCGCTGGATGCATAGAACTCGCCGGCCTCGATGGCGGCGATGAGAGATTCAGGCGTGAGAGCCTTGGCACGGACCATCACCCAGCCGCGGCCGCCGGTGCTGCGGGTGGGGCTGAGCTTCGGCTCGTGATAGTGGTGGGTGTCATCGGTGGCCAGGCCCATCAGGGGCGGAGCGTTTAGTTGCACCATGCGAATTGCGTTTGCCACATCCCACATGTGCTCGATGGGGATGTGCTTGGCATCGCCGAGCTGATTGATGGAAGGGTGGCCGTTGTAGATCTCAAAGAAATGCTCATCGACGACGGCGGCAAGATCTTCGGCGGTGAGGGCGTAGCCGAAATTCGGATGGTTGATGTGGGGAAGAATCGGCCGGCCGGTGCGGTCGCGCTGGGCAATGATGGCTTTGAAATTGTTGGCGATCACATCACGGACGCTTTTGCCGCCCTGGGGTTTGATCACCTCACCGATATTGGTCGCGTTCATGTGAATCGGGAGCGTGGTGGGCTTAGCCTTGGGTGTCGCTGGGGGGACTTCGAATTTATCGCTGATTTCTTCGGATTGAATGACGAGGAATTTGCCGGGGCGCTCGGCCATGGCTTTGTAGTCTTTGTAATTGGTAAGGCGGACTTCAAAAGAGCTGTCAGCGCGGTTGCCGCGGGTTTGGGCGATTTTGCGGTACTGGTCGAGATAGAGATCGAGGGCGGTGATGGAGCCGCGCTTGCGCAGCTCGGTGATCTTCATCCATTTTTCGCCTTCGGCCAGGGTGTTGTGATCGGAAATGGCCAGGAAGTTGTAGCCCTGGTCGCGATACCAGTCGCAGATGGGTTCGGGGAAGTCGTTGCCATCGGACCAGAGGGAGTGAGTGTGGAGGTTGCCTTTGTACCATCTCGCTTCATTTGAATTGGATGCGCAGGAGGAGAGCAGGAAAAGGCAGAGTAAGAGGCGATTCATGGCGGCGATTTTAATGGGAGCACGGGCAAGATGCCCGTGTTACGAATCGAATTCAAACGAATCGCGGGCCATGACGATAGGGCGGTTTTGGCCGATATTGAGGAGCAGGCCGGCGCACATGAAGCTGGCAATGATGCTGGAGCCGCCATAGCTGACGAATGGCAGAGTGACCCCCGTGACTGGCATGAGTTTCAGCGTGACCATCAGATTAAGAAACGTCTGGCCGGCGAAGAGGGAGACGATGCCGACGGCGACGAGCCGGCCGAAGGGCTCTTTGGTGTTGGCGGCGATTTCAATGCCGGCGGTGAACAGGACGAGATAGCCACCGAGCAGGACCAGCGCGCCCAGAAAACCGAATTGCTCACCGATGAGGGCAAAGATCATGTCGTTGTGGGCTTCGGGGACGTGTGCGCCCACCGGAATATTCAAAGCGCCGCGGCCGGCGAACTGGCCGGAGCCGAAGGCGATTTCGGCCTGTAGCTGCTGGAAACCAGTGCCGCGGAGGACGCCGGGGTCGTTGGAGAACATCGCCATGACTCTAGCGCGTTGATAATTCTTCACCAGCGAGGGGAGATGGCGGAGGACGGGCAGATCGCCACCTTCGGGGCCGGCAAACCAGGTGACCAGGCCGAGAATCGTCGCCAGGCCGACGATGGCGGCGAGGTGGCGGATTTTTGCGCCGGCGACGAAAAGCATGGCGAAGAGTGTGGGGATGAAGACCAGCGCGGTGCCCAGGTCCGGTTGCTTGAGAATGATCAGAAGCGGAACAATCGCCAGGCCAAATGGCGGCAGCAGGCCGACCAGCGTGCGGTAGTTGGAGCGGAAGCGCAGGTAGCGGGCGAGGACGACGCAGAAGGCGACTTTCATCAGCTCCGCCGGCTGCATGTGAAGCAGGCCGAGATTGATCCACAGGCGCGCGTCGTGCACTTCGACGACGCCGAGAAATCGCCGCATCGGCATGCCCGGGAGCACCGTGTAGAGAAGCAGGAGCAGGCTGAGAATGTAAAACGGCCAGCCCCAGCGCCCGAGCTGAAGATAGTTCACCGCCTGCATCGCGAACATCAGGGTGAGGCCGATGGCCACGAACATGAGTTGCTTTTGCACATCCTGCTGGGCGCGGACATCGGCGATTGAATGGGCCCAGATGCTCACCAGACCCAGGGCGGAGAGGACGATGACCGCCACGAGGATCGGCCAGTTGGTGGCGATGGCGAGTTGTTTCCAGATTTTATTCATACAACTCGGCTAAGATGGCCCAGCGCGGGGTGGTTGAAGGAATAATCACCCAGACGACATCTCCAGGCTGATAGCGGGCCAGGCGCGTGGGAATGAGGGTGGTAAAGATGCGCTGATCGTGATAGTGGCCCAGGACCATGCGCAGGACGCGCGACATCGGGGCCGTGGCGGATTGTTTGATCTCGACGACGGAGGCGTGGATGGCGTGGCCATTTTCCCACGCCTGGAGGATTTTCATGCGATTGAAGAGGGCGACTCCCAGCAGCAGGAAGAAGGTGGGCAGAAGCAGGATGCCGACGAGCGAATCTTCGAGCCAGGAGATTTCCACGCGGTCGGTCCAATGATTGAGGTTATTGGGATCGACGTAGAGTGGAACTTTTTTCCCCGGACCGATGGCCTGCCGCTGGGCCTTGAGGCGCTCGTTGACCATGTGGAAACGGCCGTCGGGCATGCGAAAGGACATGTGAAAGGGCAGATTCAGCTCGGGCTCGTAAAGTTTTTTGAGAGTGTTCCCATCGACATCGATGATGTCGGCCTCGACGCGCACGCCGTGCTTGATGAGCCAGCGATCGGACCAGGAGGCGTAAATCCGCAGGCCGACGAACCAGAGGGCGATGAGAAAGATCACCACGGCCATTAGCACCCAGTTGCGCACGCGGGGCTCGGCCCAGCTTCGGCGGCGGGCATTTTTGGTGATGGCGCGAGGAGGCTGGGGCGGGGGTGGGAGGAAGTTGTCAGTGGAGGTCTCTGTCAATATCGCCCCACAGCATCATCGAAGGTAGCCATGTTTGATACAGGCATCAAGAACGGCTTTGGAGATGGAGGCGGCATCATGGCCGCCGGTGCCGCCGTATTCCAGCATGATGGCGAAGGCGACCGTGGGGTTTTCGCGGGGGGCATAACCGATGAACCAGGCGTGGTGGGGATTGGAATTTTCGCCGTCGCCACGATACCAGGGCATCTTTTCATTGGGCTGGGCGCGAGTGCTCATCTGCGCGGTGTAGCGCATGTCGTTGCCCTTCTCGTCGGTCATGATTTTGCCGCTGGCATCCTGCATGGGAATCCTTAGAGGTTGCGCTTGCGCGGTGCCGGTCTTGCCGCAGATGACAATGTCCTTGCGAGCCAGAATGGTGGCCGACCCGGCGGGCGTGTTGACGACACGATACATTCCCTCCTGCACGGCGGTGATCGCCTCCATGGAAACGGGCAGGGCGACCCGATCGGGCGTGGCGGGTTGCGTGGACGGCTGCGTGGTGGGACGGGCAATGTCACTCAGCTCGGTGACCAGTCGCGGGCGCACCCAGGTGCCGTTGCGGCCGATGGTGGCGGCAACGTTGGCCATTTGAATCGGGGTGGCCCAGATTTGACCCTGGCCGATGCCGGCGTACCAGGAAATCTGGCGCCCTGCGAGAGCGGAACCTTTGAATGATCTGGGAAGCTTGCCTTTGGCCTCGGGAAGGCCGATGCCGGTTGGGCTGCCCAGCCCAAATTGCGAATACCAGTAACTCAGCCCCTCGATTCCAAGGCGATTGCCCATGTTTTCGAAATAGACATTGCAGCTTCGCTGGATGGCATCGACCAGATTGAGATGGCCGGTGGGGTGGGGGTCATAGCTGGGAATCTGATGATGGGCGACAAGCAGAGGTTTGGATTTCGCAAAGTTTGATGCCGTCCAGCAGCGGCCATGAAGCTGGCGGCGGCCATCGATCACCAGATAGCCCTCGCACTCCACCGTATCGACGAGGGTGGTCACGCCCTGGCTGACCGCGCCGATGCCGACGATCGGCTTGACGGTGGAACCGGGCTCGAGCTGCGATTGGGTTGCGCGATTGACCAGGGGCCTGTTGACATAGTCGGTGGCCAGAGAGGCATAGTTATCGTCGATGGTGTTCAGGTCGTAGGTGGGATATGAAACCAGGGCGCGGACTTCTCCGGTGGGAATGTCGATGACGACTGCGCCGCCGTGCATCTCGTGGTCTTCGACGATCACACCCTGCTCGTCCCTCCAGACAACCTGCTTGAAAGCGTTCTCGATCTGCATCTGGAGATTGATGTCGATGGTGAGCCTGACGGTCTTTCCCTGCCGGGCCTCGAGGTGGGAATGGATTTCATCATGGCCGAGGAGCCGCTGGATCCGGCCGCGCTGGCCGCGGAGGGTAAGCTCGCAGAGCGATTCAGCGCCGCTGCGGCCGATTTTGTCGTTGGGGTAATATTCGAGCAGTTCGTTGCCGTCGTTGGGGTCGTTGTGCAGGTCGTTCAACTCGACCGGGGCGAGGTGGCCGATAACGTGGCAGGCAACTTCGCCGTAGGGATAGAAGCGGTGCTTGCTGGGGCGAAGCACGAGGCCGGGAAATTGCTCGAGGCGCTTTTTGAGCTGGTTGTGAACTTCGGTGCTGATGTTTGGGACGATGACGTGGGCTTCGGCCTGCTCAGAGACTCCGATATTGAAATTATCCAGGTCGGGATTGGAATTTCCGCCCAGGCGCCAGTCCTTGTACCAGGGGAGGGAGCCGCGGGCGTCTTCCTTCTTTATCGCCAGCTCGTACTTGCGAAAGCAGAGGGAGCGCTGCCGCATTTCGATGCGGCGGCGGATGGCGTTCTTGACTTCCTCGATATCCTCGACATTTTTGCCCGCCGCCTTGGCGAGTGTCTTCCACATGTTGGCGATATCGGCCTGGACTCGCCTGGTTTCGTCTGCGACCAATTTCTCGCGAGCGGATTTTTCAGCACGGCGATAATTAAGACCCATGCGGGCGACGAGGCGGGAAAGGGCCTGCTCTTTGAGCCATTTTGGATCGAGGTCGATGGCGCGATAGTCAACGGCGGCGTCGATGCAGGCGACATCCTCGGCCAGAACATTGTTTTTGAAATCGACGATGCCGCCGCGAACGGGTTCGACGAGGGTTCTGCGCTGAAGCGTCTCGGCGGCTTGCTTTCGCCAATAGGCGCCGTTGGCAAGCTGAAGGTGGGCAGCGCGGAGCAGGAGCATGGCGGTCACGCCGATCAGGATGCCGAGGAAAATTTTCAGGCGTCGCTCGAACATAAAAACCCCGGGTTAATCGCGTGTGGGTGAGATGGATTGGCGGCCGCCCATCGGGCTATGGCGGTTGCGGAACCCGAAGAGCGTTTTCATCCGCCCGAAGAGGCCCATCAGGAGCGGCGCCAGCGCGGCGGTGTAAAGTGCGCTTGCGAAGATCCCCAGGATCGGCTGGTGCGATTGGACGTTGCTGGAGTGAAGGATCGGGTAAGCCCAGTTGTTGAAGCAGACGACCAGTGCGACCAGCACGCTGGCGAAGAGAGTGATGAAGAAATGGGTGAGGGGATGATCGCGATAGACGGCCGGCTGGGTGCCAACGACGAAGAGGCCGACCATCCCGTAGGAAAAGGCGTAGAGGCCGAGGGGATGCTGCGTGAAGAGATCCTGGAGGAGGCCCAGGCCAAACGCGCCCAAAAGTGCTTTTTCGCGGCGGGCGTTGATGGCGATGAAGACGGCGGCGGGGAGGACGAGATTGGGCGACGCCTGGCCCCAGCGCAGATAGCCGGCCAGCGCCATCTGCACGGCGATGATCAGGTAGGCGAGGATGAAATAGCTGATCCAGCGCATACAACTCGGGACTTAAACGACTCAGCCGGCGGGCTTGACAGCTTGCCTGGGCCTCTCGCCCTTGGCGGTTGGCGCCTGCGGTTTGGCGGCGGTTTTTCTCTGATCCACCGGAGCTTTGACGGCAACCGCCGGGGCCGTGGGCTGCTGGCCGGTGACAACCATCACCTCGCGGAGTGTGTCGAGGTTGACCAGGGGCTTGAGAAGAATTTCTGAGTGAAGCGGAGACTTGGCCAGCTTCTGGATGTTGACGATCTGGCCAAGGCGCTGCCCGTTGACGGTGGCGGGCCACATGTCGCGGTCGTTGAGCACAATCCAGTCGCCGGCCGCCAGCTTGCTGTCATCAACTTCCTTCATGGTGATGTTGGTGATGACCATCAGGCCGTGACCCCGGCCTTCCACGAGCGGTTCGCTGGTGGCGATCGGAGCGAAGACGGCGCTGCCATCCGGCTGGAGAATGAACTTGCCGAATTGGCCGGAGATGCGCGATCCGACGTCGGTGATGAGGCGCACCTGCGCGCCAAGATTTCCCACCGCGGAAATTTTGCCGACGAGTCCCTGCTGGCAGACGACGGGCATGCCGACGGCGACGCCGTCGCCGGAAGTGGCGTGGATGTTGAGCGAATCGCGGCCGGCCAGATCGGAGCTGAGGACTTTGAAGGGGCGGGAAAAGTTGCGCAATTCGCCGCCGAGGTCCCGCCCGGCGTTGAGGCGGCGCAGTTCTTCGATCTGCACCGTGAGACTGGCAACGGTAACCCTGAGGTGATCGATTTCGCGGTTCGCGTCGGTGAGATTGCCGCTGTCGCGGAGGAGTTCGCTGTCCTGCTTGTTGAAGCCCAGGCGGGTGGAGGTCATTTCGACTAGGCGGCGCAGGGGTGAGGCGATGGGAGAAAAAATGCCATCAACCCGGCCCCGGCAGAAACTGGTGTACTCAACCGGGATGAAAAACGCGGAAATGGCGCTAAGCACCATCAGGGGGAGAAAGAGATGATTGAAGCTGCGGTACGACATCCGTGTCTTTCGTAGCACGGGCTTCCAGCCCGTGAGGCGCGGGCGAGACGCCCATGGCACCAATTACAACCACCTACGCCGCCTTCTCATCAATATACTCGAAAAGTGTCGTCGGGGGTGGAATCGGATCGCCATCGTGTCGTAAACCTTCGATATGAAGCTCGATAGCCTCCTTGATATTTCGCTTGATCTCTTCCAGTGTTCTGCCCGTGCTGATACAGCCTGGGAGGTCGGGCACATAAGCGCTATAGTTATTGCTTCCCTTCTCGATGACAACTCCGTACCGCATTTTAACACCTCACTTCAAGCCGGCCTGCCTCAGAATGCTATTCAAAGTACCCGGCCGCAGTTCATCGGACAACATATGAACGGGCACGGTGACTTTGCCTGGCCTTGTTGGATGTTTGTATTGTCGGTGGCTGCCTCTGCCGGCAACTTGTACCCAACCGTTGGATTCCAGGATCCGAATGATCTCGCGGACCGTCGTTGGCATCGCATCAGATCTCGTCTGAGTCGCTCTCCATCGTGTCTTTCCAAAGCTCCAGATTTTCCAGATAAACGCTGGTGCCGCGGGCCACGCAGGTGAGGGGATCTTCGGCTAGTTTGACATCCAGCCCCGTGGCGTTGCTGATGACACTGGTCAAGCCGCGAAGCTGGCTGGAGCCGCCCGCCATGGTGATGCCATTTTCCACCAGATCGGCCGCCAATTCCGGCTCGGCCAATTCCAGTGTGCGGGTCACCGCCTCGATGATTTGCGTGACCGGCTCCTGAAGGGCTTCGCGGATTTCAGCGCTGGAGATCTGGGTTTTGCGGGGCAGGCCGCTGATCATGTCGCGGCCGCGGACTTCCATCGGGGGCTCGTGGCCGTTCCAGGGGGCGGCCGAGCCGATCTCGATCTTGATGCGCTCGGCCATCTGCTCGCCGATGGCCATGTTGTAGGTCTTCTTCATGTGGTTGATGATCGCCTCATCGAAATCATCACCCGCGATGCGGACGGATTCGCAGACGGAAATGTCCGCAAGGGAAATAATCGCAACTTCGGTGGTTCCGCCGCCGATATCGACGATCATCGAGGCCGTCGGCTCGGTCACGGGCAATCCCGCGCCGATGGCGGCGGCCATGGGCTCCTCGACCAAATAAACACGCCGTGCCCCCGCGCGCTCGGCCGAATCCAGCACGGCGCGTTTTTCGACGGCGGTGATGCCCGATGGGATGGCGATGACCACGCGCGGCCCGATGAAATGCTTCCGGCCATGCACGCGGCGGATGAAATAGCTGAGCATCGCCTCGGTAATTTCAAAATCCGAGATGACGCCGTCTTTGAGTGGGCGAATGGCGGTAATCGAGCCGGGAGTTTTGCCGAGCATCTCCTTGGCCACGAGGCCGACGGCATTGCCGTTCTGAAGAACGCGATTGGTGCCTTTTTTGACGGCGACGACGCTGGGTTCGTTGAGAACGATCCCCTGGCCTTTGACGCATACCAGTGTGTTGCAGGTGCCCAGGTCGATGCCCATGTCCAGGCTGAACATGCCCAGCAGCGAGTCGAAGATCACGCAAGACTCCTTCGCCACAGCGGCGCGAAGCAACGGGCAGGCATTGCCATTTGAGGGAGCGGGTCTGGCCGGAAACCCTTCCAGCCAGCCGCGAAAGACGGGAACTTATTCAAAAACCCGCTCCATCGGGTCCGGATGCCACTATATAGCCCCAGCTATCGTTCGAACCCGCAGGACCGCGCAGGGTTCGATAAGATGCCCGAATACTGCGGCTAAAATACAGGGGCGGACGGCTGCAAGCAAATATAACGCTCTGTATTTCTGCTGGATTTTTGGGGGTTGGGTCGAGAGAAGGAGGGCATTTTGTTGCTTTTGGGGAAGAAATGGACCAGAATCGAAAGGTCCGGCAGGCCAATTCGCCAAAAATTTGGTCCGCTGAAGCGGGCCTTATAGGCTGATCCACGAGAAATGGAATAAGTACATGCCTGAGCGACTGAAGCTGCGTGATGTTCGCGCTATCTTCCGGCTGGTGGGAGAACTGCGCGAGCTTGGAGCCGATCCCAATGCCTGGCGGCCGCACATGGTGCAACGGCTGCTCCAGATTGTGCATGCCCAGGTGGTGGTCTCATCGGAAGTTCATTTTCGCAACAATCCCAGCCGGGGGACCATGCAGGTGGTCGATGTGGGGTGGGCTTGCAATGAGGATGGCAAGACCTGGCAGATTCAGGTCGAGCGGGATGATGAGCAACCTGAAAACTATTGGCTGGCATCAGGGCGGAAACAGGAAGATAGCCAGGAGCGGGTGCCGGTGAAGCCAGCGCGGAAAGTCTATGGGGGACGGTGCTTTTTGTTATCGCAGTTTCAGTTGCCGCATGTCAGCGCGGTCGATCAGCTTGGGCTGCACAGGGCCTGGGGGGATGAGCCCTTCAGCAAATGCGAGCACAAGCTGGTGAGAGTGTTGCACGTCGAGCTGGGACGGTTGTGGAAGCGGGATGTGCTGAACGAAGTGAAGAATCCGGCCACCGATCTTCCGCCACGGCTGTCGCAGACGTTGGCCGCACTTCTGGAAGGTTGCAGCGAAAAACAGATTGCCATCAAGCTGGAGTTGAGCCGGCATACGATTCACAACTATGTCAAAGCACTTCATCAACGGCTTGGGGTTTCGAGCCGGGGCGAATTGCTGGCGCTGGCGAACAGTTCCAAGCCGGACTTCATTCCACGATTGAGCATGCCCAAGTAGGATAAAGCGGCTGTGGCGCTTCCGATTCATCCGAGACAAAACATCTACTACAAGCGGTCCCGCTTCACCACCTGGCTGCCGCCGGGGCATCGCTATACCGAATCGCATTATTGGCTGGCCGAGCAGGAGCCAGGAATCTGGCGGGTAGGATTTACGCGCTTCGCGACGCGGATGCTGGGGGACTTGGTGGAGCACGGCTTCAATGTCCAGCCGGGCGAAACTGTCGCGGTGGGGCAGGCAATTGCCTGGGTGGAGGGATTTAAAGCCATTTCCGACGTTTACTGCGTCGCCCAGGGGGAATTTCTGGGGGGAAATCCGGCACTGGCGGAGGATATCAGCCTGGTTGACTCGGCCGGTTATGATGCGGGTTGGCTGTATGCGGTGAAGGGGGTTCCCGATCCCAACAGCTTTGATGTGAACGGGTATATTAAGGTGCTGGATGCGACGATAGATCGCTTGCGCTCCAAATATGAATAAATTCGGTGACACGGGCGTTTAAATCCGTGTTCATATCAACGAACATGGGCGAGGCGCCCATGCCACGAAAAAGAGGTTGGATGGCCAAGGCACGCTACGTCATGATTGGCGGGTTCCTGGGGGCGGGGAAGACCACGGCCATTTTGCGCCTGGCGCGGCATCTCTCCGGGCAGGGGCTGAAGGTCGGATTAATTACCAACGATCAGAGTCTGGGATTGGTCGATACGGCGATGCTGGGGGCCAATGGATTTGATGTGGAGGAGATCACCGGCGGATGTTTCTGCTGCCGGTTCAATTCGCTGGTGCAGGCGGCCGAGAAATTGTCGGAGCAGACGCGGCCGGATGTGTTCGTGGCCGAGCCAGTGGGGAGCTGCACCGATCTGAAAGCGTCGGTTTCCTATCCCCTGCGGCGAATTTATGGCGATGATTTTTCGATCGCGCCGCTGAGCGTGATGATGGACCCGGTGCGGGCGATGCGCGTGCTGGGTTTGGAGAAGGGGGCGGCATTTTCGGAGAAGGTGAAATACGTTTACTCCAAGCAACTTGAGGAAGCCGAGGCGCTGATCATCAACAAGATCGAGCTGATCAGCGAAGAGCGGCGGGTGGCGCTCAAAGGGGCACTGGCGGAAAGATTTCCGGGGACACGGGTATTTGAGATTTCGGCACGGCAGGGGGATGGCCTCGATGGATGGTTCGATTGGCTTGCGACGGCGGAGTTGGGGACCACAATGGCCCCGGACCTCGATTATGAAATTTACGCCGATGGCGAGGCGATGCTGGGGTGGCTGAATTGCACGGTGCGATGGATCGCCCCGCGGGTGTTTGATGGAAATCGGGCTCTGAAGGATTTGGCAGCTCGGATTCATGATTGGCTGTCGTCGCAGGAGATTGAAATCGCTCATTTGAAGATGACCCTGACGCCGGATGAGGATCTGGGGGATATTGGCGTGATCAATCTGGTTCGCAGCGATGGCAAGGCCGAGTTGTCGCATTCGCTCCGCGAGCCGCTGGAAAGCGGTGAGCTGATCATCAATCTTCGCGCCGAGGCCGATCCGGAAGCGCTGAAGATCGCGGTTTTGCAGTCGCTGGGCGCGCACGGCGAGGTCGATGTGGTGGCGCGCGTGGAGCATCTGGAGCATTTCCGGCCGGCCAAGCCATCGCCGACGCACCGGCTGGCCAATGCCTAGGCGACTTTGGCGTCGCTCGTTTTGGAATTGAGTCGCATGGAAAACGGCTGTCGCATTCTGTACTGCCACTGCTCGTATGCACAGGTCGTCCCCAAGGACGTCAAGGAAGAGGTGCTGCGCAAACTGGCCGAGAGTGGAAGGTCATTTGATGCAGTCGCGGATTTGTGCGAGATGTCGGCGCGCAAAGATCCGGCCTTGAATGAGCTCGCTGCGAGCGGGGATGTGAAAATCGTGGCGTGTTATCCACGCGCGGTAAAGTGGCTGTTCAATGCCGCCGGAGTGAAGTTGCCCGAGCAGGGTGTGGACGTGCTGAACATGCGAACCGAGCCGGCTGAGAATATTGTGAACGCTGTACTCGGGCCCGGATTTGGCGGCAATGGCAAAAAACCGGAGCAGGTGCAGGCATGACGAATCTGGCCGCTCCAACGCTGCGAGTGATTCTATACGAAGGCGCGGGAAGCGCTGGATTGCCGGATGGCATCCGCGCGGAACTGATGCTGACGCTCTTGCAGCGCGGATACGGTGTTTCAAGTGTGCGCAATGGCGGCACGCTGGCCGGCCTGGAACGAGGATCGGTTCTGGTCATGGGGCGGTTTGCCGATCAGACGCCGCCGCAAGCGATGGATACCAGCGGCCAGGTTTCGGTTCATTTTCGCGACATCGATGGAATGGATGCGGCGGCCGCACTGGCCACGGTCGATGCGGTGCGCGAAGAAGCGAAAATTGGCAAGCCCGGGGGATGGAAACCATGGTTTCCGGTGATTGATTATGGCCGCTGCACCAACTGCATGCAGTGTCTGTCGTTCTGCCTGTTTGATGTGTACGGCGTCTCGAAAGAAAACCAGATTCAGGTTCAGCATCAGAATAACTGCAAGACCGATTGCCCGGCCTGCTCGCGGGTTTGCCCCGAGGTGGCAATTCTCTTCCCGAAGTATCGGCAGGGCCCGATCAATGGCGATGAAATCGATCCCGAGGACCTGCGCCGCGAAGCGATGAAGGTGGATATCTCAGCACTTCTGGGCGGAGATATTTATCTGGCGCTGCGGGATCGGAGTGCCAAGGCGAAGAGCCGTTTTTCGAAGGAGCGGGATGAGGACAAGGCGTTGAAGGAACGGATGCGCTGTTTGCAGAAGCTCTCGGACCAGATGGAAATTCCGGCCGAAGTTTTGGCGGCGCTCCCCTCGGCCGATCAGATCGCCGCAAAAGCGGCGGCGGCGAAGGCTAAAGCGGAGGCGGCGCTGAACGCTGCGAATGCGAGTTAATCGCGGAGGCGCAGAGACGCGAAGACGCGGAGAATACAAGATTCTTTTTTTCTTCTCTGCGTCTCTGCGTCTTTGCGATTGAATTGAGTTAGAATGATCTACCAGTTCACCAAGCGCATGCTGAAGGAGACCGACAAACGGCTTCTGTGGAAGCTCGCCTTCAACTTCGGCTACAAAGGCATGCGCTCGGTGCAGAAATTCAAAAAACGTCTCAAATCCGGAGTTCATTTCCCGCCGTTTTTGTTCATCTCCATCATCAACAGTTGCCAGCTTCGCTGCCAGGGGTGCTGGGTGGACGTGGAAGCGCCGCGGAAGATGATCGACCTCGATCAGTGGAACAAGCTGATCAACGATGCCAAAAAACACGGCAACGCCTACTTCGGCATCCTCGGCGGCGAGCCCTTCATGCACCCTCAGCTCATGGAGATGCTCGAGGCCCATCCGGATTGCTATTTCCAGGTGTTCACCAACGGGCAAATGATCACCGACGCCGTCGCCGCTCGATTGCGGAAAGTCGGCAATGTCACGCCGCTGATCAGCATCGAGGGATCGGAGCCGATCAGCGATTTGCGGCGCGGAAGATTAAACGTCTTAAATCGCACACTGGCCGGCCTGGAAAATTGCCGAAAACACAAGCTCATCACCGGCGTGGCCACCAGCGTCTGCCAATCCAATATCGAGCTGGTCTCGGAAGAGTGGCTCAAAAAACTCATCGAAATGGGCGTGCATTACGTCTGGTTCCACACCTATCGCGTCGTCGGCCCCAAGCCCGCGCCCGAGCTGGCCCTTCGCCCTGATCAGGTGCATCACATTCGCAAATTCATCGTCGAGATGCGGGCCAAATTGCCCATCGCCATAGTCGATGCCTATTGGGATGACAAAGGCGAGGCCCTCTGCCCGATGGCCACCGGCGTGTCGCATCACATCAGCCCCTACGGCGACATCGAGCCCTGCCCGATCATTCAGTTCGCCAAGGAAAGCATTCACGACGATCGCGGCGTGTATGACCTGATGACCGGCTCGGAATTCATCCGCGATTTCCGTGAAACGGCCGCCCACGCCACGCGCGGCTGCATCGTGCTGGAGCGGCCGGATCTCGTGCAGGCGCTGGTGCGAAAACATGGCGCTCGAGACACGACCCAGCGCGGCACCGCACTGCCGGAGCTGGAAATGTTGACCCCGAGGAACTCACAGCATCTACCCGGCCAGGAAATTCCCGAAAAACACTGGATGTATCGTTTCGCCAAGAAACATTATTATTTCGGCTTCGGAGCTTACACGTAACACGGGCGTACGGCCCGTGAATTTGCAATGTACGGGCAAGATGCCCGTGCCACGGAGAAAGAAGAATGCAGATTCCCATCCTCACACTTCCCCGCCCCGTTCCCGAGCAGAAGATGCGCCCGCCGCAGGACACCATCCCGCAGACGCGCGAGGAGCGCGACCAGATCAAGCGGCTGTGCGAAATCTACGTTGAAACCGAAAAACCCGTGCCGCCGCTTTCTTTCGAAGAATTGAGGAAGCATTCGGAGATCCTGATCGCGCGAAACGGGCTTGAGAGCAAGTTCACGGATTATGTGGCGGTGCTGTTGAACAGCGAAGTTTGGCGCGAGCAATTGGCGACCGTGCCATTTGAGCGACGATTGCTCCTCCTCCCCAAGTGTCTTCGCGTCGAGGATAAATGCCCCGCTCCGTTCGATGAATTCGGCCTGCTCTGCAAACAGTGCGGCCTGTGTTCGATCCAGGATTTGCAGGTCGAAGCCGAACGCCTGGGCTACGCGGTGCTGGTGGCCGAGGGATCGGCCATCGTCATGGCGATTATTCAAACCGGAAAAATCGACGCCATTGTCGGCGTGAGCTGCCTGTCGGTCCTCGAAAAGGCATTCCCCTACATGGAATCCGCCGCCATCCCCGGCGTGGCGATTCCGCTTCTCCAGGATGACTGCGTCGATACCAACATCGACCTCGATTGGGTCTGGGATGTCATCCATCTCAGCAGCGAGGATCGGACCCGCCGGCTCGATCTCGATGCCCTGCGCCGCGAGGTCGAGGCCTGGTTTGAGCCCTCTGAACTGAACAAAGCAATGGGCCTGCCCGGCGGGGAATCCGAAAAAATCTCCCGCGCCTGGCTCGCCAAATCCGGCAAGCGCTGGCGGCCGTTCCTCGCGGCGTGTGCTTTCAAAGCGATGCAGGATGATCCGCAAAAACCACTGCCCGACGATTTCCGCAAGGTGGCCATCGCCGTGGAATGCTTTCACAAAGCCTCGCTGGTCCACGATGACATCGAAGACAACGACGCCCTCCGCTATGGCGAAAAAACCCTGCACGAGGAATACGGCATCCCCGTCGCCCTGAATGTCGGCGATCTGCTTCTGGGCGAAGGCTATCGGCTGATCGGCGAGTGCAAGGTCGACGCCGAATCGCGGGCGGCCATGCTCCAAATCGCCGCCGCCGGTCATCGAACCCTCTGCCTCGGCCAGGGCGCTGAACTCTGCTGGGTCCGCAACCCTCAACCACTTTCCTCCCTCCAGGTGCTCGACATCTTCCGCCAGAAAACCGCTCCCGCCTTCGAAGTGGCCCTCCGTCTTGGCGCAGCCTACGCCGGCCACCACGACAGCGAGGACTTGTCCGAAATCCTCAGCAAATACAGCGAAGCCCTCGGCATCGCCTATCAAATCCGCGACGACATCGAAGACCTGGCCGAAGAAGCCGACTGCGGCGATATCTCCGCCCTTCGCCCCACGCTCCCCCTCGCCCTCGCCGCCGAGCGCACCAAAGGCGAGAATCATGAACTGGTCCGACGATTCTGGAAACGGATGCCATCCAACGGCGATTCAAAGCATCTCCGCGATCTGCTTACCGAACTTCAGGTCGCCGATCGCTGCCGCGGCCTGCTCGATGCATACAAGGAACAGGCGGTGCGTTGCCTGGCCGATCTGGAGAACCCAAGCTTGAAGGGGTTGTTGAGGCGGGTCATTAGCAAGATTTTCACCATCGAGGTGAAGGGCTGGTGCAGTGAGTTTGAGGCTCGAAATGCTGCAAGTCGCGCGGCTCTCGCCGAAACTGCTGGCTGATGCCGTCCCGCTCGTGGCCGACTTTATCACCTCTCAGATGAACGCCGACGGAGGCTTCAACGACCGCGCCGGCTTCAGCGATCTTTACTACACCGTGTTCGGATTGGAATGCCTCATGGCCCTCCGCGCCGATCTGCCGGCGTCAAAGGTGATCCCCTATCTCCAGATCTTCGGCGAAGGCGTCGGGCTCGATCTGGTTCATCTCGCGTGCCTGGCCCGCTGCTGGGCCGATGTGAGCAAAACTCAGCCTCCGGATGCGCAAGCGATTGCGGAGCGGATCGAGCGGCATCGCGCTGCCGATGGCGGATACAACCAGACGATCGGTGCGCCGCACGGGACGATTTATGGAAGTTTCATGGCCGTATGCGCCTATCAGGACCTCAAACTTCCCCTGCCCGATCAGGATCGAATCGCCGACTGCATCGCGGCCAACGCGACGGAAGATGGCGCCTACGCCAATCATCCGGACATGCCCATCGGCCTCACTTCCGCCACCGCCGCCGCGGCAACCTTGCTGCGGCATTTCCAGCAGCCGGTGAGCGAGCGAGTCGGACAGTGGCTGCTCGATCGCGCCCATCGCGAGGGCGGATTCCTGGCCGCGCCCGACGCGCCCATCCCCGATCTTCTCTCCACCGCAACCGCCCTTCATGCCCTGGCCGGCCTGCACGTCGACTTCGAGAACATCAAGGAACCCTGCCTCGATTTTCTCGACACCCTCTGGACCCCGCGGGGCTCATTTTTCGGCCACTGGTGCGAGGATATTCTCGATTGCGAGTACACCTACTATGGCCTGCTCGCACTCGGCCACTTAAGTTTGTGATTCATGGCACTCGATCCGGCCGCACTTGATGAAGCGCTGACGACCGTCCGCGAGCAACTGCTCGCCCAGCGCACCAGCGGCGGCCATTGGACCGGCGAGCTTTCCTCCAGCGCCCTCTCCACCGCCACCGCCACATTCGCGCTCCACGAGCTGGCGCGATTGCCCACCACCACCTCGCGCATCCCCGGCCTCGACCCGCTCATCAAAAACGGCGTCCAGTGGCTCATCGCCCATCAAAACGCCGATGGCGGCTGGGGCGACACCATTCGCAGCATCAGCAACATCTCCACCACCGTCCTCTGCTGGTCCGCCCTGCGTCCATTCGGCTCGCAAAATGCCAAGGTGATGTCCACGGCCGAATCGTGGATCGCCAAACGCGCCGGCAGCATGATGAGCGGCGACATCGCGGCTGCCGTCATCGCCAGATATGGCAAGGACAAAACCTTTTCCGTCCCCATCCTGACCATGGCCACGCTGGCGTGGAACTGGAATTGGTCCCTCGTGCCGCAGCTCCCCTTTGAATTGGCCGCCCTGCCGCATCGATTCTGGGCGGCGATCCGCCTGCCGGTGGTGAGCTATGCGCTTCCCGCCCTGATCGCCATGGGACAGGTGCGGCACGCCAAGCGCCGAACCATCAACCCGCTCACTCGCATCGCCCGGCGCATGGCGCGGCGGCGAACTTTGCGAATCCTCCAGTCAATTCAGCCGGAATCCGGCGGCTTTCTCGAAGCCGCTCCGCTCACCAGCTTCGTGGTCATGAGCCTGGTTCACGCGCGGCGCACATCTGAAAGCGAGTCGGTAATTCAAGCCGGCGCGCGATTCCTCGTGAATTCCGTGCGTGAGGATGGCTCCTGGCCGATCGACACCAATCTCGCCACCTGGGTCTCGACCCTGGCCACCGATGCATTGCACACCGATCCGGATTTTCAGCTCGACGAGAATGAACGGCGGCGATTGCTCGATTGGCTGCTCGATCAGCAAAATCACGTCGAGCATCCATACACTCACGCCGCCCCCGGCGGCTGGGCCTGGACCGATCTCAGCGGCGGCGTACCCGATGCCGATGACACGGCCGGCGCGCTGCTGGCGCTGCATCATCTGGGCAAGGATGACGAGCGGGCAAAACTCGCGGCCGAGGATGGCGTGCGCTGGCTGCTGGATTTACAAAACAACGATGGCGGCATCCCCACATTCTGCCGCGGCTGGACCAATCTTCCCTTCGATCGATCCGGCCCCGATCTGACCGCGCACGCCCTGCTCGCCTGGCGCGCCTGGGAAGGACAAGCCGCGCTTTCGACGGCCGTAAAAATTCGCGACGCCACCGCCAAAGCCGTGAAATATCTCGAAAACTCACAGGATCAGCGCGGCCATTGGACGCCGCTCTGGTTTGGAAATCAGGCGACGCTGGATGGTGAAAATCCCACCTACGGCACCGCCAAAGTCCTGCTCGCGATGCAGGGCCCAGCGCGGCAGCGCGGAATGGAGTGGCTCATCGCCGCCCAGAATCGCGACGGCGGCTGGGGCGGCGCGGCCGGAATGGAATCATCGATCGAAGAAACCGCCCTTGCCATCACCGCCCTGGCGGCCAATTCCGAGAAAATCTCCGACGCCATCGAGCGCGGAACGCACTGGTTGCTGCATCGAATCCAAAGCGACGACATGACCCCCACCCCCATCGGCTTTTATTTCGCAAAACTCTGGTATTTTGAAAAGCTCTATCCCCTCATCTTCACCACCAGCGCGCTCTCCCAGGTCCGCCAATTGATGTCGGGCAAGAGTGCCCGACCTACTCCTCCTCCCCGAACAGCGCCTTGATAAACCGCACCGGATCAAACGTCTCAATATCCTCCGGCTTCTCCCCCAGCCCCACAAATTTCACCGGAATATTCAGTTGCTCGCGGATCGCAATCACCACGCCCCCCTTGGCCGTCCCATCCAGCTTGGCCAGAATAATCCCGCTCACGGCAATCGCCTGCCCGAACATCTTGGCCTGCTGAATCGCGTTCTGCCCGCTGGTCGCATCCAGCACGAGCAATACTTCGTGCGGCGCTCCCTCAATTCGCCGCGCTACCACATCCCGAATCTTGATCAACTCGCGCATGAGATTATCCTGCGTGTGCAATCGCCCCGCCGTATCGACGATCAGCACATCCATTCCCCGCGCCTTGGCCGCCTCGCACGCATCAAACGCCACCGCCGCCGGATCGGCCCCCATCTTGTGCTTGATGATCTCCACCCCCAGCCGCTCCGCCCAAATGGTCAATTGATCGACCGCCGCCGCGCGAAACGTATCACTGGCGCACACCATCACCTTCTTGCCCATCTGATTCTTCAGCAGCCAGGCCAGCTTGGCGATGCTCGTCGTCTTCCCCGCCCCATTGATCCCCGCCACCAGAATCACCGTCGGCCCCGACGGCGCAGTCTTCAATTCCCGATCCGCCGGCGGCCAATTGGCCAGCAACTGCTCGCGCATCACCCCCAGCGCCTCCTCGGCATTGCGAATCTTCCCCATCCGCCAGCGCTCGCGAATGGCCGTGATGATCTTCTCCACATTCCCCACCCCCATGTCGGCCTGAATCAGCCGCTCCTCGATCTCGGTCAAAAACTCCTCATTGATCTGCCGCCCCGGCACAAACAGCGTGCGCACGTCCGTATTGAGCACCTGCACCGTCTTCCGCAGCGCGCCCTTGAGCTTGTCGAGTGTCTTGGAAAAAAATGCCATAGCGTAGGGCATGCTTCAGCATGCCGCCCTTCATCCCGGCTCTACCTGCGGAGCACTGCCCGTCAGCGCCCGATGCTCCTTCAATATCGCATCCATCACCCCGTTCACAAAACTCGCGCTCTGCTCTGTCGAAAAATGCTTCGC
>JBGPEF010000027.1:0-20506 GCA_041482675.1 Tepidisphaeraceae bacterium
AAAACGCCACCTCATAATCACCCTTCTTCTCCACGCCCTTCACCTTCTCCAGCGATGATCGCGCCCGCGGCGCGGCCACCTTGGGGTTCATGATCCAGTTGTAGGTGAAAACCACGTCGTCGGCCGTGAAGGGGTGGCCATCGGAAAAATTGACGCCGCGCCGAAGCTTGAACGTCACCGTCAGTCCATCGTGGCTGATCTGCCACGACTCAGCCAGCACCCCGACAAAATCAAGCGTGGCCGGATCGTAGGTCACCAGCCAGTCGCACACGCGGCAGCCGACGTACATGCCGTAGAGGTCCTGCACGATGTAGGGAGTGATGATCGGAACTTTGACCGGGAACGCATCCACATACCAATCCCCCATCGCATAATCCGGCTTCTGCTGGGCGGCTTTGACATACTTGAAAACATCCCCGCCCTGAGTTTCTCCCGCCACCGCCACACCCACCGTCCCCTGCGTCGTGGGGATCTGGGCCACTCGCATCCCCGACTGAAGCGCCCGCCGCAGTTCCGAAATCTCCGTCGTCTGCTCCTTGAGCCTCTCGTCAATCCGCAGCAGCACCTCCAACTGCCGGTCATACTGCTTCATCGCCAGCAGCACGACGACAATGAGCGCCACCATCATCACCAGCTGCACGAAATCTTTAAACCCAAATCGATTATTCATATGCGCTCTGTCTACAGCTTACCCTGATCCCTCTTCGGATCGAACACATCCCTCAACCCATCCCCCACAAAATTCAAGCTCAGCAGCGTGACCACCAGCAGCAGGCAGGGAAACAACAGCATCCACCAGTAAACCTTCACCGGGCTCAGCGACCCGATGGCATCGCTCGCCAGCGACCCCCACGTCGGCAGCGGCGGGTTGATCCCCACGCTCAAAAAACTCAGGAACGACTCCTGCAAAATGGCCGACGGCACCGTCAAGGTCGCATACACCGTAATCGGCCCCACCAGATTCGGCAGGATGTGCCTGGTAAAAATCCGCCACCTCGGCAATCCCATCGCCCGGCACGCCTCAATGAACGGCTGCGCCCGCAGCGACAGCACCTGCCCGCGCACCACCCGCGCCAGCGTCAGCCAGCTCACCAGTCCGATGGCCGAAAACAGCACCACCAGGTTGGCCGCCTGCCATGAATCAAACCATCTCCCCCCACCGGCCAGCTTCTGCTGCATCCTCTCCAGCCCCCTCCCCAGCGGCGCTTCAAACGCGATCTTGAACAAAATCACCAGCAGGATGTAGGGCAGCCCATACAGCACATCGACGATTCGCATCAGCGCTGAATCGATCCACCCGCCCCGATATCCCGCGACCAATCCCACACCCGTCCCCAGCACCACCGAGATCGCCGCCGCCGCCGCCCCCACCGCCAGCGAGATCGTCCCGCCCAGCAAACATCTGCCCAGCATCGACCGCCCCAGCGCATCGTATCCAAACCATCCCCCTGGATTGAGCTGATTATTAATTGTCGCCCGCGGCGCTCCCCGCGCCTCTCCGGTCTGCCCCGCGTAATACAAACTCGAGCCGCTCCGCAACGTCCACGGCAGCGTCGCCAAGCACAGCAGCACAATGATCCCCAGCACCCCTCCCCCCACCATCACCCGGCCGCTCCGCCAGACGAAGGACCAGGAGCTGCGCGCCGGCAGCTCCGCCATCTGCTGCCCCGCCGCTCCCGGCATCGATGAGACGATGGCGCTCAATTCCCCTCCGCCGAAATATCGATCCGCGGATCAACCCACGAGTAGGCGATATCCACCAGCAAATTGAACGTCAGCAGAAACACCGAATAGACCATTACCACACCCAGGATCAGCGTGCGGTCGCGATTCAAAACCGAGTTCACAAAATGCTGCCCCAGCCCGGGAATATTAAACACCTTCTCCACCACGAACGACCCCGTCAGCGTCACCGCCGCCGCCGGGCCCAGATAGGAAAGCACCGGCAAAAACGCGTTCCGCAAACAGTGCTTCCAGATCACCACCGGCCGCGAGAGGCCTTTGGCCCGCGCTGTCCTCACATAATCAAACCCCAGCACATCCAGCATCGACACCCGCGTGAGGCGCACGATATACGCCATCGGCGCCAGCGACAGTGCCACCCCCGGCAGCATCATGTCCGGAATCCCTCCCCACCCCCCGATCGGCCACTTCCACCTGGCCGCCAGCATGAGCAGCAGCGCCGCCGTCACAAAACTCGGCAGGCTGATGCCAATCAGGGTGATCGAGAGACTGGACCAATCCAGCGCCCCTCCCCTTCGCACCGCCGCCAGCGTCCCCACCCCCACCCCCACCAGCACCGCGATCATCAGCGCAAAACATCCAAGCGTCACCGACACCGGCAGCGACGACTTGACGATGTCATTGACCGACCACTCCTTGTACTGCATCGACGGCCCAAAATCGCCGTAGCGCACGATGTTCCACGGATACCACAGCAGAAATTTCTTCGCGCTCTCGGCGTGATATTTCTTCGCCAGTCGCTCCCGCACCACCGGGTCCAGATTTCTCTCATTGGTAAACGGATCACCCGGCGCAACCCACGCCAGCAAAAACGTCAGCAGATAAATCACCGCCAATATCAGCGGAAATTGAAGCAGGCGATAAAGAATGACTTTGTGCATCTTCGTACCACGGGCTTCCAGCCCGTGCGCTCGTCGCAAGACACGGGCGAGACGCCCGTGCTACCTTTCCACCTTCACCCCTTTGAAAATCGTGATCTGCCGCGGATTCGCCTTCACACCCTTCACGTTGTCGCGCGAGAGACTGACGTTCACATAATGATACAGCGGCACGATCGGCACCTCGCTGTCGATCATGTTCTCCGCCTTCTCCAGCAGCCGCAATCGCTTGCCCGCATCCGGCTCCCGCGTCGCCTGGGCGCACAGATCATCAAATTCCGGCCTGATCCAGTCACAATCATTCTGCAAGCTCGTGGATTTGTATTTGTCCGTGAACGTGGACGCATCGGGATAATCCCCAAACCAGGCCGCGATCCCGATCGCGTAATCCTTCTTGCTGCACCGCTGGCTGAAAATTTTCCCCTCCACCCCCTGCACATTCACATCGATCCCCAGATTCGCCTTCCACTGGCTCTTGAGCACCTGCGCGATCTTCGCCCGTGTCGGATTGCTGGTGATGAAAAGAATCGGCATCACCGGCATCCCCCGCCCCTGGGGATACCCCGCCTCGGCCAAGAGCTTCTTCGCCCGCGCAAAATCCGTCGGCACACCCGGCCCATCGCCCTCGAGCCCGCCGGGCGCCATCAACAACTTGCGAAACTCCTCCGCCCCGATCCGCTCCTTTTGCGCCGACGCAAATGGCCCGCTCAGCCACGTAAATTCCCGCAGTGTTCCATCCGGCGGCAGATAAGTCCGCGCCGGCAGTTCCCCCATCCGTGTGATCGTGTTCACGATGAACCGCTTATCAATCGCCAGCGCCAACGCCTGCCGCACGCGAATGTCCGCCAGCGGATTTTTTACTCCCGCTTCTCCGGCCATCGTGCTGGGCGGCAAAGTGGGCTGGCATAGAAACGTCAGAAAACACGTTCCAAAAGCCGGCGACGTGCGCAGATCCTTCCGCCCCTTCTCCTTCAACTCCGCGGCCAATTCCCCCGGCACATCCGCCAGCCAATCCACATCCCCGCTCTCATAAAGCAAAAACTGACTTAGCACATTGTCGTTCGCGACCATCTCAATCGATTTGCTCTTCACATTCGCCCGGTCCCAGTATTGATCGGACCGCTGGAGAATCAGCCGGCGATGGAAGTCCCAAACCTTCAGCGAAAATGGCCCATTGGTCACCACATCCGGCGGCCGCGTGTACTCATTGCGGTAGGTATATTTCCCATCCGGCGTCTTCTCCTTGAACTTCTCCATCGACCTCTCATTCCGCGGATAAAACGGCGGGAAGGCCACCAGGTCCAGCAGATACGGCACCGGATCGTTGAGCGTCACCCGAAACGTCAGTTCATCCACCGCCCTGATCCCCACCGTCCCAAAATCAATCGGCTGCCCCTTGGTATGGCTCGTCTCATACTCCGCCGCATTCTTAATGTAGTAAAACAGGTAGGTGTATTCCCCCGGTTCCTCCAGCATCCGCCGCCAGGAAAACTCATAGTCCCGCGCCCGCACTGGATCGCCGTTGCTCCATTTCGCTTCCGGCCGCAGGTGAAAAGTCCACACCCGCTTGTCGTCGCTCAGGTCATACCCGCTCGCCCCCGCCGGCACCGGCACGTACGTCTCCGCATCGAGGTTATAAAGCCCCTCGCGAATCGCGTACGTCAGCCGAAAATCCTGGAGATACGACATCTGATTGATGTCGAGCGTGAAAATATCGCCGCGATTGATGAACCGGAATTCCGCCCGCTGCTCCACCCCGCCCCCCGACCAGATCATCGCGCCGCCCAGCAGCGCCAGCAGCCCAAGGGGAATGATCAGCAGTCGGCCCATATTTCTGATCGATCATTTTGCCGGCACTACAACCGCCCCCGGAATATTCCCGCCCGCCGCCTTCTCCGCCGTCCCACCAGTCCCCGCTGCACCGCCTCCCGCTCCCTGATCCGCGGCCGCCGGAGTCCCCTGACCCTGGGGTGCCACCTGCTGCGGAGCTATTTGCGGCGGCTTTACTTCCTCAAATCCCTTCACCTGCGATATCTGCACACACAGCGGCATTACCAACGACGTCAGGTTTACCGCCTGCCCACTCGCGCCCTTATTGACGGTTGCCGCAGCATTTTTAAGGTTTTCCTCATTCATGACGCTTGCCGTCACGTACAGCGAAGCCGACATCTTCACGATCGAGTCTTTCAGTTGCTCCCGGTATTTTTGATACGCATTGTCATCGCCCCGCGTCGCGCTGAGCACAAACAATTCGCATGCAAGCTGCATCACTCGCACATCCTGCTTTTTGTTCCTGTCCAGGCTTTTCCATGCATCCGGATGCAGCACGTTGGCAATCGGCGTCGCATCCGCCAGCGGATCATCCGGCACGAGCGTCTTGCTGCCCTGCACCCCGTTTTTGTAAATGTCCAATCTCCACACCAGCAAATCCAGCAGCGGATCCACGATCGCCGGAACCGACTTGGCCGGCACATTCCTGGGATTCAGCGTATCGAAAGCATCCTGCGCCAGCGGCCCGTTGGTGGGAAACTGTTTCACCGTCGCGATCACCGCGTCGATGAGCGGCTTCTCCCCGTTCACTTTCACCAGCTCCGGCAGCACCGAGCGCGCTGCCCGCATCCCCCACAGCTTCAGCGCCTCCGGCTGGCCCTTATCCAGCAGCGCCAGCACCGATTTTTCCAGCTTGGTGTTGTTGGCGATCTCCGCCACCCGCGCCACCACGATGGCCGCGTTCAGGCGACCCCGCATGTCCTTCACGGTCTTCAGCACGTTCAGAATTTCGTTGTTGAGCACTTCCGCATACTTCGCCAGATAGGCCGGGCTTCCCCCCTTTGCTTCGGCCACCAGCAGCTCCCGGGCCTTGGGAATCGCTTCCGGATTCAGCTCGCGGAATTTCCCCACCTGCTCGGCGATGAACGCCTTGATTTGCGTTTCCGCGGCAGCATCGATCGCACTTGCGCCCTTCACCGCGGCGGAGATCGCGCCGCCACCCGCCGGAGCCGTGGCCGGAATCTGTCCCCACGCCCCCGGGACGCACAGAATGCCAAGCAGGGAAAATGCAACCAGAACGCGGTGGGAACAAGTCATCAGGTGCTGCTCCAGGAGCGAAATCCGGCCTGATTATACAACCGAACGCCGGCCGTTGCTTAAGCCGCTTCTCTTCGCCCAAGGCACCGCCAAAAGCAGCTCGCGGGAAGGTCGAGACTCTTATCCCGACATGCGGTCAAGACGCGCCGAACCCTAGCAAATGCCATGGGTAGTGTCAAGGTAGCATCGGCCGGTTTACCACGCTAAACTCCCCCGGCACGATTGAATCATTGACTCATCGGTACATTGATTCATTGAGGCAGCCGGAAGTTCTACCGATGATGCAAAATGACAATGAGTCACTGATTCAATGACTCAATGATTCAATCGTTTTGAGGCTTTCATGGAGCATCCGCGACCGGAACTTATTCCCAATCCCGCCGTCCGCCGACTCAGCCTTTACCTGCGCCAGCTCGAAGCTTTCCAGCGCAAGGACCGCCGCACCATCTCCTCCAAGCAACTCGGCGAATCCCTCGGCCTCACCGACGCACAGGTCCGCAAGGACCTCGCCTACTTCGGCCAGTTCGGCCACCCCGGCATCGGCTATCGCGTCGAGGACCTCATCGCCCAGGTCCGCAAAATCCTCGGCACCGACAAAACCTGGAATGTCCTCCTCGTCGGCGCTGGCAACCTCGGCCGCGCCCTCATGGCCTATAAGGGATTCGAGAAAAAAGGCTTCCGCCTCGCGGCCGTCTTCGACGCCGACCCCGCCAAAATCGGCAAGAAACAAGGCCCTTTCCCCATCCAACCCCTCTCCGAGCTGACGCCAACCATCCAGAAGAACAACATCCGCCTCGGCATCATGGCCGTCCCCGCCGACAGCGCCCAGGATGTCGCCGATCAACTCGTCTCCGCCGGCCTCCGCGGTATCCTGAATTTCGCCCCCGTCTCCATCACCGTCCCCCCCGACGTCGCCCTCACCGCTGTCGATCTGGCCGTCCAGCTTGAGCAACTCTCCTTCCAGGTCAACTTCACCGGCACCGTGCCGGCCATCTAAGCTACTTGTTCTCTGCCCCCGCCCTCACCTTATCCAACGTCTCCTTCCCATCCACAATCTGCTTCCGAATCGCCGCCAGCGTCGCCAGCCGGAAATGCGCTGTTGCCCAGATCACCTCGCCGCTGGGAAACATCACCTGCACCGCCCTGACCGAAATCATCCTCTGATTATTATTGTCAAAACTGACGACCTCTAAATTGCTCCGCGTCCGATACTGCGCCTCATAGGCCGACAACCGCGTCGCCTCCAGATCGGGCTTTGCCAGCACATCCATTCCCGCGATCAATCCCGCGATCTCATCGAAATCAACATAAGAAATCGCCTGCCGCCTCCCCTCCCCGCCCTGTTGCGCCACGATTGCCAGACCCATCTCCCTCGTCCCCCGCGTCGTATCCTTCATCTCGATGGCCGACACGGTGATCGACGACCCCTCCTCTCCATCAACCTTGCCGATCTCCGTGTATCCCTTGACGATCACCGTCCCCTTCCGCAGCTCCAGCGACTCCAGCTTGGTGGGCGCTTCCATCGCCGGCCCGGCCGGACCAACCTGCGCCAAAGCCATCACCGGCAACCCCACCACCATCGCAACCACCACAATAAAAAATCTCATCCGGCACTCCTTCCGCTACTCGTCCCCCCTATAACGGTCCACTTCCGCCGTTCTTGTCATGATTCAGGATTTCACCGCTTCGGCCGCGCCAGCATCATAAACCCGTGCGCAAAATACGGCCGAAACAACCGCTTCCACGTCTTGAGCGTGCTTCGCGGCGGCTGCACCCAATATCCCTCAAACGGCTCGAAACCCGTGCGCCCAAACAACTGCGTCAGCGTCGTCGGGTCCTGCCAATTGGTGTGATCCTCGTGCACCATCGGCCGCCCGTACCGCCAAATCTTCCACAACTGCCCCTGATAAAACGGATTGGGCGTGGAAATAATCAGCGTCCCGCCGGGCTTGAGATGCCTCCGCATATTCCGCAAGAACAACCCGGGGTTTTCCAGATGTTCAATCAACTCCCCGGCCACGATCGTGTCAAACTGCCTGCCCAAGTCCATCGTCTCCACATCCGCGCATTGCGCCTGATATCCCATCTGCTTCAGTACTTCGATCCCCGCCGGATCGATGTCGATTCCCAGCGTGTTCTTATTCACCTCCACGATCCGCTTCAGCAGCATATTCGGCTTGTGCTCGATCCGCTCCTGCGCGTTCGCCTTCGCCGGCCGCGAGTCCACGCACCCCAAATCCAGAATCTCCCCCTCCTTTATATACGGCGCGATAATCTCAAACCGGTCGCTGATCGTCTTTGAAAACACCTCGTCGTTGTAGCACGGCCATCTTGCCCCTGTCCATCGACTGGTGGTAGGGTTGCCATGATGTGCAGCATCCACAGACCGGCCCTCATCCTCCTGATCCTGTTGGCCGCTTCCAGCACGCACGCCGCTGATCCCGTTCAGGTAAACAAGACTCGCCCCGTCGTTGAGCACAGAACCTTCAACCGCGCCCATCCCCCCGCCGACATGCCGCCCCTGGAAGGCGAGGAAGCCGCCGTCACCAAATCCGTGTTCGGCATCGAATCCGAGTTTGCCGTCGAGATCCTCTCTCAGAACAACCGCAACGGCAAAACCGTCGCCAAAATCAAAGTCGCCGGCGTGACCGTCAACCTCACGCTCAAAGTCACCATCTGGGTCCCCGAAGATGCTCCCAAAACCATCATCGAGCACGAAGATGGCCACCGCCAGATCAGCGAATACTTTTACAAAGACGCCGACAGGGTCGCCCGCAACATCGCCCAGCAATTCATCGGCCAGACCTACCAGAGCGAGGGCACCGACGCCGACTCTGCCAGCCGGGCCGCCCTCGACAAGGCCCTCAACGATCTCTCCCAGGGCTACATGACCCAGGTCCAGGGCATCTCCGTCAAGGCCAACGTAATTTTCGACGAGATCACAAACCACGGCCGGAATCAAAAAATCTCCGTCGAGAAGGCCATGAAGCAATCCATCGACAGGGCGAAAAAGGAAAAGGAGAAGAAATGAGAACCGCGATCTTCCTCTGCGCTTTTCTAGTGGCCACCACGTTCGTCTGGGCCGCCGATCCCCCCAAGGAACAACCCAAGCCCCAGCCTCATGTCAACGTCGCCCCTCCCCCTCGCTCCCGCGCGGAAGTCGAGGCAATCCTCAACAAAGCCCCCAAAACCGACCAGCCCCTCCGCCACCTCAACATCCTCCTCATCGCCGGCCCCAAGGACCACGGCCCCGGCGAGCACGATTATCCCCGCTGGCAAAAGGAATGGGCCCCGCTCATGAGCAAGGGCGACAACGTCACGATCACCACCGCCTTCGGCTGGCCCACCTCCGATCAATGGAACGGCATCGACCTCGCCGTCTTCTATCTCAAAACCAAATGGGATGCCTCCCAGCTCGCCGACATCAAATCCCTCCAGGACCGCGGCGCAGGCATCGTCACCATCCACTGGGCCATCGGCTGCGACCAGGAATGGGACAACCACGCCAACCGCTTCGGCCTCTCCTACCGGGCCGCCAGCTTTCGCCATGGAAAAGTGAATCTGAAACTCACCGACAAAGAGCATCCCATCCTGCTCGGCCTGCCGAGCGCGATGCAATTCGTCGATGAGCCCTATTGGCCCTTCATCGGCGACAAGAGCAAGGTCAATGTGCTGGCCAGCTCCGACGAAATGATCCAGCGCGGCGACGATCGCTCCAAAAACCCCGGCGATGACCGTGTCGAATCCATCCCCGTCTTCTGGGCCTACGAACCCGCCGATTCCAAAGGCCGCGTCTTCGTCTCCATCTTCGGCCACTACATGTGGACCTTCGACGACCCCTACTTCCGCCTCATGCTCCTCCGCGGAATGGGCTGGGCCGCCAAAGACAACCCTTATCGCTTCGATCGTCTCTCAATGGATGGCGTGGAACTCGCGAAGTAAATCTGGCCAAGATTCAAGTAGCAACCGCGAACTGCTGAGATGCCGTTTTCGGCGCACCCAGTCCAACGTGCTCCAAAACCGCATCGGTCATTCGATCCACCGTGAAATGCCCCGCGATCCACCGCGCATTGGCCGCCAGCTCCCGGTGCAGCTCATCATCCCGCAGCATCCGCTCCAATTGCCGCGCCAGGTCCGCGCTGTCCCACGACCGAAACGTCAATCCCCCCGCTCGTCCATCCACCTCGATCGATTCCGTAATCCCCCCAATATCCGGCACGATCACCGGCGTCCCGTGGCTCATGCTTTCCGCCGCCACCATCCCAAACGGCTCGCGATGAATCGATGGATACACGATGCACCGGCTGTACGCATACAGCGCATCCCGCATCTCCGCCGGAACCCGCCGGCGATGATGAACGAACAGCCGCAGGTGCTCCGCGATGTGCTTGATGGCATCGCGATATCGCTCCCCAAAGCTCGACCCGCCGCACACCACCAGTTGCATCCGCACCCCGCGTTCCTGAAGCATCTTGGCCGCGTACAGCAGCAGATCGATCCCCTTCTCCGAATCCTGCCGGCCGATGTAAGTGACAATTGGCTCATCCAGCGTCAGCTTCGGGAATTTTTTGTAGAGCACGTCAAACCGCGGCTTCTCCATCGTTGTCGGCAGCTCAATTCCCGGATAAATCGCCCGCAGCCGCGAAGACTCGATCCCCATCTCGTCATTCAGCCGATCGATGTAATCCCTGCTCACCGCAATCGCCGGCCACGCCGAGGCGGCCACCGTCTCCCGCAACCGCTGGTGATAATCCGAAAGCCGCCCCAGCCTCTGCGCATAATTCGCGAAAATCTCCTCCCCCTGAAACGTCACCAGGTAATCAAACTGCGGCGCATTCGCAACCGCCTTCGCCGCCTGCGCGAACGGACAAATCATCGCAAACGTCGGCAGCAGATGCGTCACCTCATCCTTGCGGATGAAATTCGCCAGCCGCCGGGCCAATTTCGGATCGGATGTCCCCTGATCGCAAATCGTCCGGCAGAAGTTGGTCATCAGCCGATCCAGATAATCCGGCCGGCGCTGCAAAAACTCCCGCCGCATATTGGCCGGTAACGAAAAAAACGGCACGCCCAACCTGTCCATCACCCCGCACGGCTTTTGAAATTGATATCGCGTCCCCCGGCAAAGCATCCGCTGCCGGATCCCAGGCGCCACCAGGTCCCGGTTGCGATCCATCATCCAATAAACGACCACTTTATGCCCGCGCGCGTACAGTGCATTGGCCAGGCGCATGTCGCGAATGATGGCCCCCTCAAAGGAACCGCTCGTTAAAGCCAGAAACCCAAAAACTGGCGCGGGCATGGCCCAAAGAGTACGCCCAAATCCTCACCGGGCAAAGTAAAGCGCGGTGTAAACCTTCAGGTCCACCAGCTTGTTCTGCGATATCTGCTCCCCAAGCCACCGCTCCACTTCCCCGATCGGAATCTCGTGTACCTTTATCTGCTCCGTCGCATCCCCGCCCCCATCTCCCACTTTTTCCAGCTCCTCCGCCCGAAACAGCGCAATCACCTCATCACACAAACCGGCCGAAGCCGTTCCTCTGGCCACCTGGATCATCCGCCCCGCCTGATACCCCGTCTCCTCCTCCAACTCCCGCGCCGCCGCCAGCGCCAGGTCTTCGTTCTGCCACCTGGGCCCATCCCCCGCCAGCCCGGCCGGAATTTCAATCACATATTTCCCCACCGGCCGCCGGAATTGCTCCACCAGGATCAGTTTCCCCTCTTTGTTCACCGCAATAATCCCCACAATCCCGCTCACATTCTTCCGCCGCACAAACTCCCACCCCTCCTCGCGAACCAGCCGCAGGTACTTGCCATCGTAAAGTATCTCACTTCCCATTTTCGCCTCACAATCAGGGAACAACCATCTCCCTCACCCACTTCAAATCCGCCGACTCCTCCGCCGCGAAAAACACGTCGCTGAACGGATTGAGCATCTCCACCAGCCGATCCCCCCGCAGATCAACCGACCCCACCTCCCGATACGGCGCTACCGGCGCATCGGGTGCATCCTTCTCCCCCACCACCATCGGCGATTGAATCATCCACACCCGATCCGCCAATCCCTGATCGATCAAACTCTGCCCCAATGTCGGCCCCGCATCCACCAGCAAATGCGTCACCCCCCTCTTCGCCAAATCCGCCAGCACCAACATCGGCCCCGGCCTCCCCATCCTCCCCCTCGCCACCGCCACCACTTCCACCCCCCGCTCACTAAGCGGGACAGTCCTGCTTATTTTCCCCTCCACCTCCTCCGCCGCGCAATACACCACCACCTTCCCCTCTCCCGCCGTCTTCACCAGCCTCGACTCCAGCCCAATCCGCAGCCCCGAATCCATCACCCCTCGAATCAGCGGCCGCCGCATCTGGACTCCCCGCGGCAAAAGCATCGGATCATCCGCCAGCACCGTCCCAATCCCCACCACAATCGCATCGCTCCGCCCCCGCAGCTCGTGTACCACCCTCATCGACAACTCATTGCTGATCTGCTTCCGCGCGCCCTTTGCCCCCGCCACTTTCCCATCCGCGCTCTGAGCCCACTTGAGCGTCACATACGGCCGCCCATGCACCACCCCCGCAAAAAACGCCGCATTCAACTGCTTTGATTCCGCCTCCAACACCCCCACTTCCACCTCAATCCCCGCCCCCCTCAACTCTTCAATCCCCTTCCCGCTCACCTGCGGATTCGGATCCACACACCCCACCACCACCCGCCCCACCCCCGCCTCGATCAGCGCCGGCACACACGGCGGCGTCTTCTTATTCGAATGACAGCACGGCTCCAAATTGACATAAACACTCGCCCCCCGCGGCGACTCCGCACACGCCCCCAGCGCCTCCCTCTCCGCATGCGCCTCGCCAAACTTTCTATGAAATCCCTCCCCAATCACCCGCCCCTGCCCAACAATCACACACCCCACCATCGGATTCGGCTCGACATCCCCCCTCCCCCGCGCTGCCAGCTCCAGCACGCGCCTCATAAATCGCTCATCCACTTTTTTCTGATCTGCGTTCATCTGCACTGCTAACTGTGAAAATCTTCGCAGCCTGCGCAAATTTTCTAACGACGCCTTTTTCGTTTCCCTCGCCCCCGTACTCGGGGGAGAGGGTTAGGGTGAGGGGGCTTTCGTCATTCGTCATTCGACATTCTTTCGTCATTCGTCATCGGTCGTTCGTCATTTGGTTGCGGCCCCCCGCCGCGCTATGTTCATCTGCGGCTGCTCTTCTTATCTGTGTCCATCTGTGTCCATCTGTGGTTTCCCCGCCCCCAAATTCTGCGGCTCCTTCCCCGAATGCAGCAGACTATACAACACCATCAACCCCACCCCCGTGCATAGCAGCACGTCCGCCACATTAAAAATCCACGGAAACAATCTCGGCCAGCGCGGCAGCGCATGGATCATGTCCCTCACATATCCATACACCACCCGGTCATACAAATTCCCCAAGACCCCGGCCAGCAGCATCCCCAAAATCACCTGGTAAAACCGCTGCTGCCCACTGTTGGCAAACAGGTAAATCAAAAACAGAATCGCCGCCACCGACACCGATACAAACAGCATCCGCTGCCCCGCCCCCAGCCCGAACACGGCGCCCTGATTGGTTGTTACCGTAAATTCCAGCCACCCCGGAATCAGCGGATACACCCGCGACTCCACCACCGCCGCCCCCCTCCCATAAACCGCCAGCCGCTCAAACGCATACGCCTTGGTCCACAAATCCAGCCCCAGCCCCACCACCACCGTCAGCACAAAACAAGCCAGCGCACCCAACGACCTGAAGTTTTCCCGGGGAAGTGAAAGCATCCAGCGCTAGTCTGTACCACGGGCATCCCGCCCGTGTCTTTAGTTCCTTCTCAAAAATTTTGCATTATCCCCTTGGCAGCATCCGGCTCTCCATCTTCCTCGTATACTCAATCGAATATTTCGCCCACGGCTTGGCCTCGAGTCTCGCCTTGGTAATCGGCTTGCCCGTCCCCTCGCAGATTCCATACGTCCCATCCCTGATCTTTCCCAGCGCTACATTGATCTCCCGCAACAACTGCCGGTCTTTCTCCACCAACCCCAGCGTAAACTCCTGCTCGTAATTGTCCGTCCCCATGTCCGCCATGTGAATCGGCAGGTTCGACAGATTGCTCCCCGACGCGCTCCGCAGCGCCTCCTCTTCCATCGAATGCACATCCCCCAGAAGCTCGCGCCGCTTGGCGACCAACAGGTCCCTGAAAAACTCCAACTCCCTGGCCTTCAGCCCCGCCTGATTCTTCACCGGCTTCCCCGGCACACCCAACACCATCTGCGGCACAACCGCCACCGGCCGGGCCGCCACACGATCAACCCCCCCTTTCGCCTTCACCGCTCCCCTCCCGTTCGACCCCCGGCTCTCCCCGCGCACCGGCACGCTCCGCGCTGCCACTTTGGCAACGCTCCTGTTTTTCGTTGATGTTTTCTCCGGAACCGGCCGCCCGCTACCGACGCGTTTCCCTTTGCTCTTCGAGGCTTTCTTCTGCGTAGACTTGGCCACAGATTCTCCTCGTTTCTCGCACCGCCTCACCTGCCGAATCACCCTTCTGCAAGCACTGTGCCGGACAGGGTTAAAGAAGGTCAACTCTACCCGCAAACCCTGCGCCTGTCAATCTTTCGATATATCCCCTAAGCAGCGCCGCCAAGCGAATGTGGCCGGACTCACTCCCCCCAATTCTTCACATCATCCCCCGTCCCTTCCTTCCCATCCGGCCCCAGCGAGAACAGGTCATAGCCCCCCACATTCCGCTTCCCCGGATACCGATACACATAACCCTTCCCCCACGGATCCACGATGCTGCCATTCACAATGTACGGCCCATTCCAACCCGCCATTCCCGCCGGCCGACTCAGCAAGATCCCCAACCCTTCCTTCGCACTCGGCAACCGCCCGATGTCTTCGTTAAAGTTGTTCAGCGCAAAATCGAGTTCCGCCACGTCATACCGCGCTGCCAGAGTCGGATCAGTCGGCCGGGGGCTCGGCGTCGGGATTCCCGGCATCGTCGGCACACCCCGCGCTGCCTGGCTCATCCCAATCGCCATCAGCGCCCAGAAAACCCCCTGCAAAGCAATCGCCACCGCGCAAAGCGTCGTCCCCGCAATCGGCATCCCTATCCCCGTCCTCCCCTTCCTCGACAGCACAATCCCAAATATCCCCAGCACCAGCCCCACCATCGCCACCGGGATCATCACCACGCCGCAAAATGGCATCCACGCCACCAGCATCG
Organism: Tepidisphaeraceae bacterium; assembly: GCA_041482675.1. Taxonomy (GTDB): domain Bacteria; phylum Planctomycetota; class Phycisphaerae; order Tepidisphaerales; family Tepidisphaeraceae; genus JBGPEF01. Next base: position 14,956 of record JBGPEF010000027.1, read on the forward strand.
CCAGAATCCCCAGCACCAGCGCTGCGATCCCCAGCCCGCTGGCCGATTTCTGCTCCCCATGCCTCACCGCATACCCAATCGGCTGCGCCCGCAGCGCGCCAATGCACTGCCCACACACAATCCGATCCCCATGAAAAAAACTCTGCTCCGCTTCCCCCATCGCCCGGCCGCAATTCGCGCACGTGTTCATTTCTTCCCCATCATCATCCAATCAGCCGCCTTAAAAGCCCGGCCGTGCCGGACATCTTCTTTGACAGTTTACCGTCCCCCGCTAGATTGTCCCCTCTCCATGAAAACCAGCCTAACCTGGCTCCATGACTTCCTCCCCGGCCCGCCCCTCGACGCCGATGCCGCCGCCGAAGCGCTCACCCACGGCGGCCTTCCCGTCGAATCCATCGAGCAACACCACGACGACACCGTCATCGACGTCGAAGTCACTTCCAACCGCGGCGACTGCCTCTCCCACATCGGCATCGCCCGCGAGCTCTCCGCGCTGTTGAATCGCCCCTTCAAATACACTCCCCCCACCGCCCCCGAATCAAGCGCTCCCGCCAGTTCCGCCACCTCCGTCCAAATCGAAGCGCAAAATCTCTGCCCCCTCTACACCGCCCGCATTCTCCGCAACATCAAAATCGCCAAAAGCCCCGACTGGATGATCAAACGCCTCGAATCCATCGGTCTGCGCGCCATCAACAATGTCGTCGATGTCACCAACTACGTCATGTTCGAATTCGGCCAGCCCCTCCACGCCTTCGACTTCGACAAGCTCTCCGGCCACAAAATCATCGTCCGCGAAGCCCGCGCCGCCGAAAAAATCACCAGCATCGACGGCCGCGAACGCCTCCTCCGCCCCGGCATGCTCGTCATCGCCGACGCCACTCGCCCCGTCGCCCTCGCCGGCGTCATGGGCGGCGCTGACACCGAAGTCTCCAATTCCACCACCAACATCCTCCTCGAATCCGCCCGCTTCGATCCCCTCTCCGTCCGCAAAACCGCCCGTGCCCTGGCCATGAAATCCGACTCCTCCTATCGATTCGAGCGCCAAATCGATCCCACCCTCGCCGAACGCGCCAGCCTCCGCGCTGCCCAACTCATTCTCCAAACCGCCGGCGGCGAACTGCTTTCCGGCCTCGTCTCCGCCGGCTCTTCGAATTATCACCCCAAAAAACTCACCCTCCGCCTCCCCCGCCTCCGCCAGCTCCTCGGCACCGATTTTCCCACGCCCCAAATCCTCGACGCCCTCACTCGCCTCCAACTCTCCCCCACGCAAAAAGGCGAAACCATCGAAGTGCAAATCCCCTCCCATCGCCTCGACCTCAACATCGAAGTTGACCTCATCGAAGAAGTCGCCCGCATCATCGGCTACGACAAAATCCCCCTCCGCGATGAGATCTCCATCCGCCTCTCCCCCAAGCCGCCCGATGAATCCACCATTGATACCATCCGCGAAACCCTCGTCGCCTCCGGCTATTTCGAATCTCTCACCTTCTCCTTCGTCGCCGATCTCCTGGCCAACGATTTCCGCCCCCCGCAGGCCGCCGCGCTCCTCCGCGCTGACCAGAACGTCCGCTCCGCCGATGCCCGCCTCCGCCCCAGCATCATCCCCGGCCTCCTCCAGGCCATCCGCCACAACGAATCCAACGGCACCACCGGCGCCAAACTCTTCGAAATCGGCTCCACTTTCTGGCTCGACAAAAATGGCAAAGTCGACGAGCGCCGCCGCATCGCCCTCGTCGGCGGCGAAGACTACCGCTCCGCCCGCGGCGCAGTCGAAACTCTCCTCAATAAGCTCAATCCCCAGCGTCCCCTCAACATCATCCCCCAACCCCAACCCGGCGCAGGTGTGGGTGTGGGTGCCATGCCCACGGACGCGTCGGCAGGCCCAGGCCTCGCCCCTTCCGCCTCCGGCTCCATTCAATGGGGAACCGAAACCATCGGCCACATCGGCCGCATCGATCGCTCCATCGCCGACAAGCTCTCCCTCCGCGAGCAGGTCATGGCCGCCGAATTGGAATTGGAACCCCTCCTCAAATTCGCCCAGCACGTCCCCCAGCTCCATCCTCTCCCCCGCTTCCCCTCCGTCCGCCGCGATCTCTCCCTGGTCGTCCCCGAATCCACTCCCTACGAACAAATCGAACGCCTCATCCGCTCCCTCGATCTTGCGAATCTCGAAGACCTCGAATTCGTCACCACCTACCGCGGCAAACCGCTCGACAAGGGCGCCAAGTCCATCACCATCACCCTGATCTTCCGCTCCCCCACCGCCACACTCACCAGCGAACACGTCGAATCCGCCGTCCAAAAAGCCATCGCCGCCGCCCAACAAAATCTCGGCGCAACCCTCCGCGTCTAACCAACATCTTCTGGTGGGGCGGACATTCTTGTCCGCCTCTTCCCCCCTTGGTGGGGCGGACATTCTTGTCCGCCTCTTCCCCCTCTCCCGGTACTCCGGGAGAGAGTCGGGGTGAGGGTCTTCGGTAGGTCGGGCACTCCTGCCCGACACGCACCGATGTACGCATCGGTGCGTATCTTCACTCCAGCGTAAACTTATCAACCTTATAAACGCCCCCCACCTTCACCATCTTAAAGTGATAGCTCTTGTTTCCATTGGCAAACACCGCCGTCCCCGAGACATCCAGCACATCATCCTTGAGGTTAAAGCTCGTGGGCTTGGGGTCCTTCAACTCGCCCATGCCCTTGATGGTCTCGCGCAGCTTCGCCAGGTCCGCATCGCTGATATTCCCGGTCGTGTACGTCTTGGCCTGCGGCAGGTCGTCCTTGTTCAGCGCCTCAAAGAATTTCACCCCCGGCTCGGCCATCGCCTTGAACTTCCCCACTCCCCAATAGAACCCATACCCAACCCCGAGGTAAACCACGATGCTGAGGAACCCCAGCACCATCCCCACAATCGCCAACCCCTTCCCCCCAATGCGCGGATCCTTCGCCTTCCCCAACCCCAGCATCCCGAACAAAATCGCCAGCAATCCCACCCCCGGAATGCAACTGAGAATCCCCATGATCAGCGACGTAATCGCCAACCCATTGCTCCCCTGCGGCTGCCCCGGCGGTATCGGGCCAGGCGCGAATGCGGGAGGCGGCGGCGGTGGAAACTGAGACATGTCGGCTCCTTTCCTTCAAGTTGCTCCCCCGCTCAATCCCATTCTTACGACAAACCCGCTCCCCTTTCCAACTCTGCCGTTCATTTCAACACCACAAACTCCCCCTCCTTCCGTGCCACTGGCAGCTTGCTGCCAGTGCTCTTCCCCTCTCGCGCTTATTTCAACACCACAAACTTCGCCCTCGCCATCTGTTTCGCATACGTCCTCGTGATATCCACCGTCCCCTCATGCTGCACCTGCCCGTGCGTCGCCAGCCACTTCTGCCCGCGCGTGAAAAACTCATCAAACTCCCCCGGCGTCATCTGCTGCGCAAAATAAGTATCCCTTCTTACCGGCATCACTCGACAAATCGGCTCCCCCTTCTTGATCTCGATCCGCTTCTCCCCCGGATCCAGCTCGATCACCGTGTGCCACGGATAGCTGGCCGGATACCAGTCCATATCCACCACCGCCGTCATCGGCCGCCACGCCCGCTCCAGATTCGGCACATCCCCCATCCACAGCAGCTCATTCTCATCCGTTTTCAAAAACAAATAGCTGCTGAGCTTCACCTGATTCCTGATCTGCTCATAAACATTGTCGGTGATGACGTGCGGTAATTTCTGTCCCTTCTCCCAAAACCACGCAAATTGCTGTCTCAGCGGCCTCCCTTCCGCCCCCTCCTGAGATGCCCAATCAAAATCGCTCTCAATCACCACATCCGGCTCCACCGTCCATCCGCCGCGCCCCCGCACAAACGTCACCCCAAAATTCGCCCTCAAATCCCACCCAAAACCATTGGCTGCCCGAATCGGCGGACACTGCTCCGGCCACCCCTTCCCCGCCCCCCGCTTCACATAAACCTCCCGCGCCGGCTCCGGATCAAACAGCTCCTGTCTGAATTTGAAGTAATGCAGCATCGCGCGGGAGTTTACTGCCCAATTGCTCAAACGTGAAACTTCGGGGCGAGTATAATCACGCCATGCCTTCGGCGGTTGCGGCAACCTCTCAGCGGACGGCTTTCCACGTCATGACCAAGCCCATCGGCCCCATCTGCAACCTCGATTGCAAATATTGCTTTTACCTCGAAAAGGAAAAACTCTACCCCGACAAATCCAACTGGCGCATGCCCGACAACGTCCTCGAGCGCTACATCCAGCAATACATCGCCGCCCAGGACATCCCCGAAATCACCTTCGCCTGGCAGGGCGGCGAGCCCACCCTCATGGGCCTCGACTTCTTCCAGCGCGTCGTCGGCTATCAACAAAAATACGCCGACGGCAAAACCATCAAAAACTCCCTGCAAACCAACGGCACCCTCCTCGACGATCCCTGGTGCGCCTTCCTCAAAGAGCACAATTTCCTCATCGGCCTCTCCATTGACGGCCCCCGCCATCTCCACGACCAATACCGCGTCGACAAAAGCGGCCGCCCCACCTTCGACCAGGTCATGCGCGGCATGAACCTCCTCAAGAAGCACGACGTCGAGTTCAACAACCTCGTCGTCGTCAACCGCGCCAACCAAAACCACCCCCTGGAGGTCTACAACTTCCTCAAACAACACGGCTCCGGCTTCATGCAATTCATCCCCCTCGTCGAACGCATCGGCACAACCGGTGCTCCGCTGGATTTCGCTGAACCGCCAGTCCTCCAACGGACCGAAAACAGGCTTTCACTGCCGATTGTTTCGAATCTCAGATCCGACGTAACCGAATGGTCTATCCAGCCACTGGCCTATGGAAATTTTCTCTGCGCCATCTTTGACGAGTGGGTCAGAAAAGACGTCGGCAAAATCTTCGTCCAGATCTTCGATGTCCAGCTCGGCATCTGGCTCGGCCTCCCCTCCTCCCTTTGCGTTTTCGGCGAAACCTGCGGCAATGCCGTCGCCATGGAACACAACGGCGACCTCTACTCCTGCGACCACTACGTCTATCCCCGCCACCATCTCGGCAACATCATGCAGACCGACCTGCGCGCCATGCTCGACTCCCCCCAGCAGCGCACCTTCGGCGCTGACAAGCGCGACACCCTCCCCAAATACTGCCGCGAATGCGATGTCAAATTCGCCTGCAACGGCGAATGCCCCAAGCACCGCTTCATCCAATCCCCCGACGGCGAACCGGGATTAAATTATCTCTGTGCCGGCTACAAAAAATTCTTCCACCACATCGACCCCCACATGCAAACCATGGCCAACCTCCTCCGCCACGGCCAACCCGCCGCGCAGATCATGCACATCCTCGCCGATGAAGAACGCTCCCCCTCTTCAACGCCCACGGAGCTCGCTCCGTGGGTCCCCGGCCGCAACGATCCCTGCCCCTGCGGCAGCGGCAAAATATACAAAAAATGCTGCCTCGCCTCCGCCTCCCCAGATCCTGTTGTAAAGAAGTAGAACTGTCACCCTCTTAGCTCAGATAGAACTGTCACCCTGCTTTCCTCTTCTTCTCCGCGTG
>JBGPEF010000028.1:0-20430 GCA_041482675.1 Tepidisphaeraceae bacterium
AAAGGAGTGCTGCGTGCGCCTGCTCATCGCCATCCCTGTGTACAACGAGCGGAAGTATGTGAATCCGGTGCTGGATCGGGTCAAGTCGTTTCATCCTGACATTCTCGTCATCGACGATGGGAGCACGGACGAGACGCACGATCTCCTGGCCGCCCGGAGCGACATTCAGCTCATCACGCATTCGACGAACCAGGGATATGGGCAGAGCCTTATCGATGCGTTCAACTTCGCGGACAGCCGCGGGTATGCCTGGGTCATCACCATGGATTGCGATGAGCAGCATGAGCCGGAGATGATCCCGGAGTTCATCCGTGAGATTGGGACCGACCGCTGGGATTTGATCAGTGGATCGCGGTATCTGGAGCCGAGGCAGGATGATGATCTGCCGCCGGGGGATCGAAGAAGCATCAACGCGACGATCACCGGAGTCATCAACAGCCTCTTCAACCTGGGGATCACCGACGCCTTCTGCGGCTTTAAGGCGCATCGCGTGGCACCGACCAAGGCATTGAATCTGGATGAGAAGGGTTACGCGTTTCCGATGCAGCTTTGGCCGCGGGTGGCGAAGGCGGGGCTGAGGTTGAAGGAGATACCGGTGCGGCTGATCTACAATGATCCCAACCGGTATTTCGGCGGCAAGCTGGATGACGCGGCGTTTCGATTGCAGCATTACCTGTCGGTCATACGGGCTGAGGTGGCGAAATCCGACCGGGCGGCTTCAGAAGCGGCGACCTGCTTTGGTTGCTGTTGCGGGTGAGCTTTACGATGCAGCTTCCAGGAGAATGGAAAGCGCCGAGCGAGGATGGAGAGATCCTGATCTGGCCGGGGCCGGGGGAGATTCAAAAAGACACGCTTGAGAATCAGAAGCGGCTGGGCAATGCGCATGGTGTGCGGCTGGCGGGGATTCCGTTGCCGGAAATTCGGCGGTGGCTGAGGAAGTGGATTGATGCGCCTGTGGACCGGCCGCTGGTTGGGGCGGGGCATCAGGTGGAATTGTCGCATCCGGGGGTTTGGGCGAAGAATATTCTGATTGATGAGTTGGCCAATCGAGTCGGCGGCGTAGCGTATCAGTTCTCGGTGGATACGGATGCCCCCAAGCACCTGGTGTTGCGATGGCCGGGCGGAGGGCGGCCGATTACGGATGATCCGAAGGTGGCGACGGCGGAGTGGGCGGGGTTGCTGGATGCACCGACGCCGGGGCATTTGCAGTTGATCGAGACGGAATTGGCAAAGGCGGCGGAATCGTGGGGATTTCGGCCGCATGCACTGGATTTCCTGCACACGCTCAAGCGACTGACGATGGAGATTCCGCGCTTGGCGCCATTGTTGATCAGCGCGCTGCACAAGGTGGATTGGGGGTTGGGATTGCGGCACAGTGCGCTGGCGGTTGCGCCGCTTTGGGAGAGCGAGGGGTATTTGCTCTGCGCGCATCATCTGGCAGCGCGGGCGGGGGAATTTGCGGCCGATTACAACGGGGTGCTGCACGAGTATCGGCGTGAGAAGGGGATTCACAGTCCGGGGAGGCCGTGGCCGGATTTGGTGGTGAATGGAGATCAGTGTGAATTGCCGTTCTGGCTGGATTGCCTGGAGAGTGGGCATCGGTTGCGGGCGTCGGTGAAATTGCGTGAGGGGGGAGCGGTGCTGGATTGTCCGAAGGGTGAGGGATTTGTTTTCAAGCGCGAGGCGAATGGTTGGGAGACGGCGGAGAATCTGAAGAAGTTTCTGCTGGCGCATCGGCTGAGGCTTTCGCCGCGGGCGCTGGCGCTGACCATGTTCTTGAGGCTGATCGTGTGCGATCAGTTCGTGCACGGGATTGGGGGGGCGTTGTATGACGAGGTGACCGATCGGTTGATTCGGAAACGACTGGGGATTGATGCGCCGGCGTTTTGTGTGACGACGGCGACGCTGCTATTTCCGGCGGCGGTGGGGCGGGAGCGAATGGAACTGAAGCCGCTGTTGGCCGAGGGGCGCAGGATGCGGCATGGGGCGCTGGATGGGGAGAAGATGACGCTGGTGAAGCAGATTGAGGCGCTGCCGAGGAGATCGCCGCAGCGCTCGCGGGTGTTTTATGAGATGCACACTAGGCTGGCCAATGAGCAGCATCGGCCGGAATTTGGGGCCTGGGAGCAGAGGCTGGAGGAGGCGCGGAAGCGGGTGGTGGAGGAGAAGGACCTGTTTGATCGAGAGTTGTTTTTCGCGATTCAACCGGAATCGCGGCTGAGGGAATTGATCCAGCGCTATCGGGCGGAGTTTGGCTGAGTTTGGCTGGGGCCGCCCTCGAATGAGAATTCTCTTTTTTCTTGGGGGATTTCCATCTTTTGAATGTTGCAAGGAACTGTCTTTGCAACGTCCGGTTGCGGCCGCGGCAAATAATTTTTAACGCGCGGTTCAGCCAACCTCTTCCCCGGCGATCAAAAAACGCTATCGCCGGGGAAGTTTTTTTGGCCGGCGGGCGGCCGGGCCGCTCTGGGGGCTGGAATCATGGTTGAGCTCGATTGGCGCCAGGGAATTCCGGGAAAGATGTCAATTCCGCTGTCGCGTCTGCATGTCTTATCCTGATTTCGGGGAAGAGAGTTCGCTGCACGCAAAGGCGGCCCACGAGGGACGCCGGAGGAAGAGCACGGTGCCGCAGCGGGAAAGTGAGTTATGTTCGAACGATTGGAACAACGCAGACTGCTGACGGCCGTGCTCCAGCCGGACGGCTTGCTCCAGGTCCTCGGGACTGATGGCGACGATAACATCCAACTGTTCATCTCCGCCGACCAGATCGTGGTGCGCGATGGTGCGGGGGATAGCTCGTTCAATCTTTCCGATGTGACTGGAATAGACGTCGCCGCCGGCGCGGGCGACGATCACGTCCAGCTCGATCCGGACGTGATGGGCGCTCACCTCGAAGGGGAGGATGGAAACGATACGCTCATCGGCGGCAACTCGGATGACACGCTGCAAGGTGGACCGGGGCAGGATCATCTTGATGGCAAGTTGGGAGGGGATGTGTTGGATGGAGGGACGGGATTTGACAGCGCTGACTATCGGTTCCGCGCCGAGAACCTGGTGATCAGCCTCAACGATGCGCCGGATGATGGAGCAGCGGGCGGGGCGGAGGGGGACAATGTGCGGAGCAATATTGAACGCGTGGTGAGCGGTTCCGGCGATGATTTGATCGTTGGGAGCGATGATGACAACTCGGTCTCGGCGGGGGAGGGAAATGACACGGTGGTGGGGGGGCTTGGAAATGATTCGCTCGATGGGGAGGGTGGCGATGACTGGCTGATCGGCGAGCAGGGAGATGATCGGCTCACGGGCGGGCCGGGCAGTGACCTGATGGAGGGGCGCAGCGGAGATGACACATTCGTGGCGGAGGATGGCGAACGGGATACGCTCGACGGTGGGGCGGGAACGGATACGGCGGAGACGGTCGATGTATCCCTCGATCAAATGGTTGACATCGAAAATGCGCCCAGCGTGCCGGCCGGGGAGATCACGGTGCTGCGGGGGCTGAATGAGCTGGTGGATGGGGAGTCGGTGGTGGATTTTGGTGCGGTGGCCCGGGGTGATCCTGCGCCGACGCGGACGTTTACGGTGCGCAATGATGGGAAGGATGCGCTGAAGCTGGGGAACGTGCAGGCGCCCGATGGGTTCACGCTCGTCGAAGGCCTGGCCGGAAGTCTGGATTCGGGGCAGAGCGATACGTTTACGATTCGGCTGGAGAGCGACACGCTGGGAGACAAGGGCGGGTTCGTGAGAATTTCCAGCAGTGACGCGAATGAAAATCCGTTTACGTTCCGGATTCTGGGGACGGTGCAGGATGGGCCGCCGCCGAGCACGCCGGAGATTACGGTGTTGCGGAATGGGAACGTGATCGTGGATGACCAGGGATCGGTGGGGTTTGGAACGGTGCTTCGCGGTGTGCTTGGGCCGGAGCGGACGTTTGTGGTGCGAAATGACGGGTTGAGCACACTGAAACTGGGGAATTTGCAGGCGCCGGCGGGATTCATCATCGTCGATGATCTGGCCGGGAGCATCGCGGCGGGCGATAGCGATCAGTTCACGCTGAGGATGATTACCGCCGCCGTCGGGAGCCTGGGCGGGCAGGTGCGCTTCAGCACGAATGATTCGGATGAGAATCCGTTCCTGATCAACGTGAGCGGCACGGTAACGCGTGCCGGAGCGCCGAAGATCACGTTGATGCGCGGGGCGAGCCGGATTGGCAACGGGGCGACGATCAATTTTGGAAACGTCGTGCAGGGGCGGAACGGAAAGGTGATTTCGTTGAAGGTGCGCAATGATGGGAATGCCAAGCTATCGCTGGGGAGCGTGCGGGCGCCGGCCGGTTTTACGCTGACCAAAGCGCCGCCGAAAACGCTGGCGCCGCGAAAGACGGCGACGATTTCGATCCGACTGGATGCCAGTGGAAGCGGGAACAAGAGTGGAACGGTCACGCTGGGAAAGGGCGGAGCGTCGATCAGCTTCACCGTTCGCGGCAGCGTGACCACGCCGACGCCCCCGCCGTCGCCGGCGGACATTGCAGTGTTCAATGGCAGCACGCGGATCAATGATGGGTCGAGCAGCGCGGTCAATTTTGGGACGGTGACCAGCGGCGGGGCGACGCGCAGCATCACGTTCAGGGTGACCAATGAGGGGCGAAGCGCGCTGCGGATCACGAATGTGACGGTGCCGGGCGGTTATACGGTGACCGATGGATTGGGCGCGACGATCAATCCCGGAGCGAGCGATAATCTGACGATTCGCCTGGATTCCGGCTCGGCGGGGACCAAGAGCGGCTCGGTGAATATCTCCAGCAATGACGGGGATGAGAATCCATTTAATTTTGCGATCACCGGGCGGGTTGATAGCGGCGGCGGCGGTGGGGGGCAGGTCAATGCCACGCTGGACAGTTTTGGGACTCTCATCATCAAAGGCACGGCGGGGAGTGATTCAATTGTGGTGAAGGGATCGGGCAGCTCGGCGACGGTCACCATGAACGGCGCCAGCAAGACGTTCAATGGCGTGAAGAAGATCGGCGTTGACGCCGGTGAGGGGAATGACATGATCAACCTGAGCGCCATCTCCCTGCCCTCGTCGGTGGATGGAAAAGGCGGCAATGACACGATTCTGGGCGGCGGCGGAAGCGATACGCTGCACGGCGGATTGGGCAATGACAGCATCGTCGGCGGATTTGGGGCGGATTCGCTCTTTGGCGATGACGGCGATGACACGCTGGACGCGGCGGACGGCACTGCGGATCCGAAGGTCGATGGGGGCAATGGGAACGACACCATCAAGGCCGATCCGACGGATTCAAAAACGGGGACGTGATAGGAGTCTGGGTAAGGGGTGCTAAGGAATGTCGGAAGAGTGCCAACGAATGTCGGGCAAGAGTGCCCGACCTACCGGAAAGGCCGTTGTCAGCATTCAGCTCAGCCGTTAGGATCGCCGCTCACCTATTAAGGGAAGGAACCAACCATGTTGCGCATGAACAGTCTGGCGGTCGTTGCAGGAATTCTTGTCCTTGGGAATGGCGTTGCGCGGGCGGATGACCGGGTTGCGCCCTCGCAGGATTACACGGTCGCCCGGCCGACATTGCTGGCCACGGCGCCTCCGGCGCATCGGCGGCCGCTGATGTCGCTGCTGGAGCAGGCGGGAGTGGCCAAGCCGCTGGATGATGCGGGGATCAATCTCTACGGCCACGTCGAAGCGGGATGGACCTACAACTTTGATGATCCGAATGACAATCTCAACCCGTTCCGCATTTTTGATTTCGAGCACAACGAGCCGATTTTGGACCAGTTCGATTTCACCGTCGAGCGGCTGGTGGACTATCGGAAGAACAAATTCGACGTGGGATTTCGCGCGGAAATCATGTATGGGGCGGATGCGGGGATCATCCACTCCAATGGATTGTTCGACTGGTATGACGGCATTCGCAAGCCGGAAAATCAGTGGGATTTGACGCAGGCGTATGTGGATGTGGTGGTGCCGGTGGGGACGGGATTGCGGCTGCGGATCGGGAAATTCGTGAACTTCGTGGGATATGAGACGATCAATCCGACCACGGGCGGGATCGTGGACTTTTATTCGCGGTCGCTGACTTTTTTCAACTATCCGTTCACGCACACCGGGATCATCGGGACTTATGACATCACCAAGGATGTGACGCTGACGCTGGGCGTGACCCGCGGCGACAACCAATCCACCGAGGACAACAACGACGCCGTTTCGTTCCTGGGGAGCATCAACTGGGTGATCAACGATCAGTGGGCGCTTTATTTCTCCAATTCGACCGGCCCGGAGCGCACCGACAACAACAGCGACTATCGCGCCACCTTTGATGCGACGCTGTATTTCACGCCCAACAAGGAATTCACGGCCGCCGGGAACGTCTACTATGTCTTTGAACAGGGCGGCGCGGCCAGCGGCGACGATGCGCAGCTGGTGGCGTTTGCGCTGCTGGGGGCGTATCAGATCAACGAGATGCTGACGGTGAAAGGCCGCGTGGAATGGATGCACGATGACGACAACTATCGCCTTGGGCCGGTGCAGGATATTTACGAGGCGACGGTGGGATTGACCATCAAGCCGTTCCCGAATGATCAGTGGGGGTCAAACCTGAAGCTCCGGCCGGAGGTGCGGTGGGATCATTCACCGGATAATGCGTTTCATGGGGATGATGACCAGTTCACGTTTGGGGTGGATGTGGTGGTGACGTACTGATTGCAGAGGGTGCTTATCGATTCTGCCAATACGGCTCGCGATGCAAGTGGCCAAATGCAACGATGCGAATGGTTTCGCCGTCAATTTTGTACACGATGCCGTAGGGGAAACGGTGGAGTCTGCAGCGGCGGTAAGTTTCATCGAGCGCTTGCCATCCGCGCGGATATGTCAGAATGCGATCAACGGCAGCGCGAAATTGAGTAATGAGTTGCAGCCCCAAACCCGCTCTGGCCGCTTCATAGAATTCGAAGACGTCATCCAACTCGGCTTCAGCGCCGGGGAGCATAATGACCGTCATTTGCGGGCCTTGGACAGTATTCTCGTTAATACTTCCTCAACCGGGGAAGCGGTCACTTCTCCTGCTTCAAAGGCGGCGTCTCGGCGCTTTGCTTCCTGTAACCAAGCGGCGTCAATGAAAGCTTGCCGGTCCTCGGGAAGGGTGCCCAGAAGCTCCTCCACGACGTCCTCGAGATCTGCGAGATCGAGCTTTCTGGCCTCAGCAATGATTTGGTCTTTGGTCATAGGTTCCGGAGTCTCGCAGAGGATCTTCTTCGCGAGTCATTGGCATGGGGCTTCATTCTACGCAAGGGTCCCCAGCTCCATTTCATGCAGTCCCTTCCCACTGGGCACCATCGGATACACGTGCTCATTGGGCTCGACGTAGAAATCGACCACCACCGGGCCGTCGTGCTTGAGCATGGCTTCGACGGTCTTGGCGACATCCTCCTTGCGGTCGCAGCGGATGCCGCGGATGTGGTAGGCCTCGGCCATGGCGGCGAAGTTGGGGTTCTTCATGGCCGATTGGCTGTAGCGCTTCTGATAGAACAGGTCCTGCCACTGCTTGACCATCCCCTGGAAGTTGTTGTTGAGGATCGCGACCTTCACGGGGATGTTGTACTCGGCCATGGTCGCCAGTTCCGAACAGGTCATCAGATAGCTGGCATCGCCGTCGATGTCGATGACGATTTTGCCGGGAGAGCCGAGTTGTGCGCCGATTGCAGCCGGCAGGCCGTAGCCCATGGTTCCCAGGCCGCCGGAGGTGATCATCTGCCGCGGGCGGCGCCAGCGGTAAAACTGGGCGGCCCACATCTGATGCTGGCCGACGCCGGTGGTGATGATCGCTTCGCCATTGGTCTGGCGGTTGATCTCTTCGATCACGTATTGCGGCTTGGTGTTTTTGCTGTCGTCGAGATATTTGAACGGATAGCGCTTTTTCCACGCGTCGACCTGGGCGTGCCACTCCTTGCGGTCGCGGTGCTCGATGTAGGGGAGCATTTGTTCCAGCGAGATTCTCGCGTCGCCGACGACGGGGACATCCACGTCGACATTCTTACTGATGCTGGAGGGATCGATGTCGATGTGGATGATTTTGGCGTTGGGAGCGAAGGTGGCCAGATTTCCGGTGACGCGATCGTCGAAGCGAGCGCCGACGGAGATGAGGCAGTCGCATTCCTGGACTGCGTAATTAGCGAAAGCGCTGCCGTGCATGCCCAGCATGTAGAGGGAGAGAGGATTGTGTTCGTCGAATGCGCCCAGGCCAAGAAGCGTGGTGGTGCAGGGGATATTACCCTGTTCGGCGAGCTTCCGCAGTGCCTCGTGAGCATTGGAAATGATCGCGCCGCCGCCCACGTAGAGGACGGGTTTCTCGGAGCGGTTGATCAACTCCGCCGCTTCCTGCACCTGCCTGGCAAGCTGCGGGTTGTTGAGCGCGTTGGCTCTCTTCTTGACGACGTGGGGGCGAGGGGTGTCGTCGACTTCTTCGGTGCAGATGCCGGTGGTGACATCCTTGGGGAGATCGACGAGGACTGGGCCGGGGCGCCCACTGGTGGCGATCAGGAAGGCTTCGTTGATGATGCGGGGCAATTCGCGGACATCCTTGATCAGGTAATTCCACTTGGTGCAGGGTCGGGTGATGCCGGTGACGTCGGCTTCCTGGAAAGCATCGTTGCCGATGACCTTGGTGGCGACCTGGCCGGAAAACACGATGATGGGGATGGAATCGAGCTGGGCGGTGGCCAGCGGCGTGACCGTGTTGGTTGCGCCGGGGCCGGAGGTGACGATGCAGACGCCGGGTTTGCCGGTGGCGCGGGCATAGCCGTCAGCGCAATGGCCGGAGGCCTGCTCGTGGCGGTTAAGGATGAATTTGGCCGGTGTCTTATAGAGCTGGTCGAATACGGGGAGGATAGCGCCGCCGGGGTAACCGAACATGACTTCCACCTTGTGCTGCTGGATGAGCATTTCGTGGAAGATCTGCGCGCCGGATTTGCCCTTGTAGCGCGGTTTGGATTCCGACGCGGTTGTGGGCGTCGTGGGGGTTTGAAGCATCGTCATGGGAGCGTACCTCTCGTCAGGGCATGCAAAAGCATGCTCTACCAATCAAAAAACAAGCCACCGACTGTATCGGCATGTCGATGGTAATTCAATGGTTATCTGCGGGATGGGCCCGGGTAATGCGCTGCTTTATATCATTTATAGGGCACAGGAGCCTGGCCACGCGAGCGCGTGAGGCCATGGCAGCCGAAGGTGGCCAAAAATCCAGATCCGGGTCAATGCGCGGTGCCAGTAGGCCGCAGATGCATTTTGTCTGCCTCGCCATTCGCACCCGCTACGACAGCAGTAGCGATGCGGGAGTTGGGCAGATCGTAGATGTCCAGGTCCTCGCCATCGAGGTTGGGGGCCACGTAGCCGGGCATCTTGCTGCGGTCCAGCTCATCCAGATAGGCAGCAACCACCCGACGATGGATCTCCTGGCGGCACTCGGCATTGATCGGGTGGGCGATATCGGCATGGAGCTTCAGCCGGCTATGGCCGTTGCCGTTCTGATATCGCATGAAGCGGTTTTCATCGAGGCGATTGCCGCAGTTGGAGCAGTAGCGGGCGCGGAGGTGGTTTTTCTCACCGCAGCGGCCGCAATGATCGCACAATTTGCGCGCGGGCATGGCGAGAAACAGACCGTCATTGCCATCGATCAGCTTTACGTCGCGGACCACGAATGCATGATCAAAGGTGAGAGAGCAAAAGGCCTTTAAACGGCCGGCCTGTCCATCGCACAGTTTTACGCGCACTTCCGTGAGCAACATAAAAACCCCTTAGTTGTGAAAACACAGAAGAGATGACTCCGATTCTGGCTACTCCACGGCCTGCCGCGGCGGGCCATTCTTGCAGAGATGAAATTGAGCAAGCTGAGCGGCGATTCCTTCCACTGCGAATTGCAGCCATCAAAACCGGGTCACCCACAGATCTGACCCACACAAGTCAAAGACGGAGCGGCGGCTGTCTTATTACTACCGCACGTGTTTTTCATCGTTGAGCGATTCGGATACAGCAGGCGCCAGCTCAACGGTAAGCGCCTGAACATTATGTCGTTGCATCACCAGCCGGGTGGCTGCCTCGGCCTCTTGGCGCTCATCGTAGAGGCTAAAGAGGCTGCTGCCGCTGCCGGACATCCGGACGGGCCTTTTCAGGAGGGACTCCAACTCAGTCCTTACCTGTCCTAGTTGCGGATCGATCGCAAAAGCTGCCGACTCTAAATCATTTACCAGGAGCGGTAGAAGCTCCTGCGACTTAAGCTTCACCCACTGCAACCAAGGCGGCTCCGGTGTCAGATTCGAATCTTTTCCGAGCCGCAGCTCATCGAACTTCCTATACACCAAAGGCGTCGGCATTGGCCGTGGCCAAAATATAATAGGCACCCACTTCACGGCCGGCCGCTCGGTTTGGGCAACTTCCTCGCCGCGTCCACGGCAGATGGCGCTGGGGCCCGAGAGAAAAAATGCCACATCGCTGCCGACTGTCTTTGCCACTTCGGCAAGTCGCTGCGGCGGCCAATTGAGGCGCCACAAGTGGTTTAAGGCGAGCAGAATAGAAGCCCCGTCGGAGCTGCCTCCGCCGAGACCGGCTCCGACGGGTATGCGTTTCTGCAGCGCGACGCTGAGGCCGAAGTCGGTCATGGCACCCCCTTCCCTATTGCCCGGCCCTCGATCCATATCCCGCTTATCCTCGCCCATTTCTTGTTGGGTGAAATGGGTCGGGGACTTGAAGGAGGCGATGAGCCCAGCCGAGCTACCTTCTGCCACCGAGTCGGCCAGCGCGGCCGCTGCCTTAACCACAAGGTTGCCCGCATCGCAGGGGACGCCCGGAGCATCACAGCGAAGCTCGAAGCGGCCGTGCGTGCGATCGATCTCCAAAATGTCAAAGAGCCCGACGGTGCTCATCCAGGTAACGATTGGATGAAAACCGTCTGCGCGTAACGGACCGACGCGCAGATGCAAATTTATTTTTGCCGGGGCCTGCACACGCATCAAAGGAAAGTGTACCCGCAAGGGAACCATTCCCAGCGCCGGACCCGCTATCAGTTTCCTCATGCCGCAGAACTACAACCGACGTGCATCAACAAACACTCAGAACAAGAAATGAACCTCTGTAAAAAAGATACCCCGCATCTTTGTGCAACACAAGAAAAATCTGCAAAAAACGGGAGTCGTCCGATGGAACTGACTCTTAATGTTTTGCCGGGAAATTCGCACGAAAAGCGGCATTTAATGAAATTAAAATGGCAGCGATCCAACAGGCAATTATTGCGCGGGGCGGCGGACCGAATAGGAGACGGTTTTTTCGCCGCCGGCGGGGACGTTGGCGGTGAAGATCATCGTTTTCGACTGCAACTGAACCTCCTCGGATTTGTCGATGATCTGCGATGCGGAAATGGGCCTGGGCTCGATCAGCAGGATGCGCTTCGGTTGATCGGTGGGATTGCGCAGGGTGATTTGAATCGTCTGGAGGAAAGTGGCGCGGTCGGTGTCGCGACGCTCTTCCACTTCGCGCTTCGCTGTTATCTGCGACGTAGCGCCAAGGCGAAGAAAGATCAGGTCGTCCTGGGCGACGGCGGGCAGGACATCATCGGCGAGCAGAGCAGGTGCTGAATTTTGACTCACCTGGCTGCTGAGGCGAACCCGGCCGGCGGGGAGTGGCCGGCCCAGTCCATTTTTCGAAGTGTTCTCGATGACGAGATAGCTGGCGGCAAAGGCGGGAGTGCGGGCATAGTCGCCATCGCCGCAGGCGAGGACCATTTCAGAGGAGACATTTGCGGCATCGACGAGCGTGACGCGATGTGCGGCGTCGGCGGGGAGAGATATGGGTTGAGGGAGTGAATAGACGACTTTGCCGGTCTCTTCGGCGAATCGCTTCGACGCGACGTTCAAATTGGCGCCGGGAGCGGCCGCGATGAGATTGATGCGGGCATCGTCGAATGAGATGCCGCTGCGGTTGAGAATCGTGATGGAGCTTGCGAAGTTTGCTTTGGATTGATCTTCGCGGAGAAGGATGTCGTAGTCGGCATGCCACGAGAGCCCGGATGCGTGATAGGTGAGAACGGCTTCCTGTGGCCCGCCCTTGGCTGAGGTGATTCGGGCCGAAAGCGCTGGGCGCGTGGTGGGGGCTGCGGTGTCGGCCATCAGCTTGATTTCGGCGATCTCGGAATTGCGCGGGATGATCTGGACCGGGAGCTGGCGGTTGCCCGTTTCGAGCACGAGCTGCTGTTGATCGAAGGCGAGCAGTTTTGCATTGATCGTTTCGGGCGTACGCGCGCGATCGGGGAGGACCGGCTGCTTGCGGTTGATGATGATTTCATGCCCGATAGCGCGGCGGAGAAGCGCATCGGGCTCGGTCACTTGCTCGGCCAGGGATTGACTGAGGACTTTGAATGCATCCGGCACGGCCGGGCGGAGGGAAAGGCTTGAAAAATCGGCGGTGGTGGCGAGGTCGGAGAGGTGTAGATTGCTCTCGCCTTCCTGAAGATCGAGCGTGCGGCGCTGCTGGATGATGGCCAGGCCCGGGATTGGGCCGTTTTTCATTATTTTGGCCGCGTCGAAGTCGTCCGATCGGGCGGAGGTATAAACCGTCAGCATGAGAGCAGAACGTGGATTGGCAGGGGCGGTAGTGGGGCGGGCGGATGGATCGTCGGCAGCGAGCGCTGCCGAGAATAACGTCAGGGAGATTGCCAGAAACAGCGATTTGCACATCCCGCCATTGTGCAGTGGAGCCCGCCCGCCGGAGAACGTCTAAAAAAATGTCAGCCGCGTTTAGGGCGCGGCTGACATTGCCAGAAAATGGGAAGGGGAGCGTCGCGTCAGGCACCCTTTTGTCATCCACATGGATAACAGATAAAGGGTTGCGTTCTGCCTGACAAGAGTGATCTACAATTCATAAACGGCCGATGCAAACAAAGTCGCGTTTTGGTGATCCAGCGGTCCGGAAATTCCGCCGGCGGAGTGGTTTTGAAGCGATTTTGGCATTACAAGGGCCGCAATGTCCATATTGGTGCAGGATTATTACAAGGTTTATGGCCAGATCGTGGCGGCGAATGGCATTACCTTCTCGGTCTCGCCAGGTGAGATTCTGGGGCTTGTAGGGCCTAATGGGGCTGGGAAGACTACCACGCTCCGGGCCATGGCCGGAATCCTGGTTCCAACGCGGGGGAAGATCGTCATCGCGGGGCATGACATGTCAAAAGAGCCGGTGGCGGCCAAGAGCGCGCTGGCTTACGTGCCGGATGATCCGAGATTGTTCGATCAGCTTACGGTTTGGGAACATTTCATATTCATGGCCAAGGCGTATCGGCTCAAGGATTGGGTGGAACGCGCCAAGCAATTGCTGGTGACATTTGAACTCGCGGATAAGCGGGATTCGCTCTGCTCGGAATTGTCGCGGGGGATGCGGCAGAAGGTGGCGATCTGCTGCGGATATCTGCATCAGCCGCGGGCAATCATGCTGGATGAGCCGCTAACCGGGCTTGATCCTTACGGCATCCGCTCGATGAAGAGCTCGATCCGCAAGTATGCGGCCGAAGGGGTGGCGATCATCGTCAGCTCGCATTTGCTGTCGCTGGTGGAGGATTTGTGTACGTCGGTGCTGGTGCTGCACCGGGGAAAACAGCTTTTGCACGCCTCCCTGTCGGAAATGCGGCAGCAATTAAGCCAATCCGGTCGCCACGAGACCCTGGAGGAATTGTTCTTCAGGTTGACTGACGAGAATTTTGTGCCGCTGGCGCCTCCGGTGGCGCCCGCGCCTTCAGCGACGGCGGGGGTGTAGTCGATGGATCGGGCACTCTGGTTTTTGCTGCGATTGCGGTTCGTCGCCTGGGGGAGGCGGATTGCGCGCGGATTGCAGGGAATCAAGGGAGTGCTGCTGGTCGCCTTCGGCCTGGTCATGCTTTCGCTGCTGGTGATCTCGGCAGTGACGCAGCCGGTGCATCGCGTCGATCCAGAAACTTTGCGGCTCTATGGGACAGGCGCACTGCTGGCGTATTGCGTCATGGTGGTGCTGACGTCGGTGGGGGAGCCGGCGGTCACGTTTTCGGCGGCCGAAGTCGATTTTCTCTTCCCCGGCCCGTTCAGCAGGCGCGAGCTGCTGGCTTACAAGATCCTGGGCAGCGCATTTTCATCGCTGATCACGGCCGGATTCATGTTGATCTGGCTGGGACGGTATGCCCACTCGCTGCTGGCGGCATTTCTGGCCGTCATGCTGGTATTGAATTTCCTCCAGCTTTTTTCGATGGCCGTGGCGATGTTTTCGGGCTTGATGGGGGCTCGCGCGTTCAACATTCAGCGCAAAGTGATTCTGTTTGTGCTGACGGTAGCGATCGTGGTGGCGATTGGACATTGGCTTCAGGTTCGCCAGGGGCAGGGGCCCATTCAGTGGATGGCGGCGGCCGAGAAATTGCCGATCTTCAGGCTCGCTTTGGCGCCGCTGCGATGGTTTACGGAGGTCTTCGCAGCTCGGTGGATATGGCCGGACCTGGTGACATGGGCCAGCTGCGCGCTGCTGGTGAATTTGATCATGGTGCTGGTGGTGTTCCTGCTCGATGTGCAGTTTCTGGAGGCATCGGCGGCGCAGAGCGAAAGACAGTATGCGCGATTGCAGCGGATGCGCAGCGGCGGCGTTTTGGCGGGGCGGGCAGGGATCGGCAAAGTGCGCTGGGGCCTTGGCGAGCCGCCGGTATGGGGCGGAATGGGCCCGCTGGCGTGGAGACAGACGCTGGCTCTCATGCGGAATCTGCGCGGGGTGATCGTCTTTCTGGCCATGTTCATTCTCTTTGGCATGGGCCCGGCCTTCCTGCGTTCGCAGGGGCGGGGAAGCGGCGCGGCGATCGCGCTCTTTTTCATTCCCATGATGACGTTGTTCATGCTGCCACGGCTGACCTTTGATTTCCGCGGCGATATCGACCGCATGGATGTGCTCAAGACGCTGCCATTGCCGCCGTGGCGGCTGGTGGTGGGGCAGTTGATCACGCCGGTGCTGATCGTTTCCTTCGTGCAGGTGCTGGTGATCATCGTGATGCTGGTGGGTGGGGCGGCCAGGCACGTCGGCTGGGTGGCGGCGATGGTGGTGCCATTTAATTTTGTGGCGACGGCCATTGAAAACCTGGTTTTCCTGTGGTTCCCGGTGCGGGCGGTGCCAACCATGGCGGTGGACGTGCAGTTCATGGGGCGGCAGTGGCTGTTTTTCGCGATGAAGATGGGGATGCTGCTGGCGGCCGGCGGGGTGGCGGCGCTGGTGGGAACGATCGTCTATCTGGGGACGGGAAGAAACATGCTGCCGACATTGATCAGCGCGTGGATTGTGCTTGGGATTGTGGGGGCGCTGCTGGTGCCGGTGGTTGCCAATGCCTTTGTGAAATTCGACGTTACGCGCGATACCCCGGCGTGATCTCAGGTCTTTACTTTATCCAGCAAAATCACCGAGAGCGGCCCGAAGACGAAGATGGGCAGCCAGGCCATCAGGGCCGGCCATTTGTCGGCCAGCATCAGATTGGCGGGCGGTTGGCCGGCAAGCTCCTGAGAGGCGAAAGCGGCGGCCATCAGCATTCCGGTGAGAAAAATGGATCGGGTGGCCGCCATTTTAAGCTGTTGTGGCTCGCGCGTCAGCACGGCGGAGATGGCCAGCAGCAACAGGATCATGTTTATGGTCATCTGGGTTACGCCGCGCGTGTGTTTGACGCGCAGCAGATTCCCCCGGCCATAGCTCAGCGGCCGCTGGAGCAGGTCGTTGATGCGCTGCGTCGAGAGCAGCTCGACAAAGTTGCCGCTGCGATAGAGCATGATTTCTTCCGGCGTGATCGGGCCTTTGTACCTGTAAATCCGCTCTGATTTGACGCTCTTGCCGCTCTCGGGCGATAGATTTCGATCGATCCAGCCATTTTCCAGGTTCCACTGTTTACCCTGCTCATCCCAAGTAGCTAAGTCGGCGCGAATGTGAGTGATGGGGCGGTAATTTTCATCCTGATCGATGATGCTGATCATCTCCATTTTCGGCGGCTTTCCGGAGTTGGGGTGATAGCGGGCGGCGAAGAGCTTGGCCCCATCCTCAGCGCGCATGGCATCGATCCTGAACGTGCGCGCATCGATATCGGTGCCGTAGTCATGCGTGCGGACCAGCTTATGAATCATGTTGGGGATGAGCAATTCCTGATCGACCCAGATCAGGCCATTGAGAAACAGGGCGGCGATGATGATCGGCATGGCCACGCGCAGCAGCGGCACGCCGGCGGAAAGGAGCGCGCTCAATTCGTTGAAGCGGATCATCCGCATGAGCGTGAAGGACGCCGCGACAACGGCGATCATCCCGGAGAGATGAAGGAAGTAGAGAAACATCTGATAAAAATAAAAATCGGCGACGTAAGAGATGAAGCCGGCCATGGCCTCCAGGCCGGTTGCTTTTTGCTTGATCTCGGCCAGCTCGTCGATGTTGAAGATCAAATCCAAGACGATGTACATCCCCACCAGCACCAGGAAGCTGATGAGGTAGTTCTTGAGGAAGCTGATTGTGACGTAGCGGTCGATGAGCTTCATGAGAGTTCGTCATTGCCTCCGAAGATACGCTAGGAGGCCTATGGCCAGTGCAAAAACGATCACATTTCCGATCCAAATCAGCGCCAGGCCCAGGGAGAGGCTGTTGGCGGCGGCATTCTCGGCGACGTGCTGGCCGGTGATCATCAGCGCGATCGTAAGCAGTGCCGGCAGGACGCTGAGCGCGAAGGCGCTGAGGTAATTGCCGGTTTTGAACATCATTCCCAGGGCACAGCCGATCATCACGAGGATCAGGCAACTGATGGCGAAGGAGGCGCGGCTGTGAATTTCCGATTCGATGCCGTTGCGCAGGCCGGACATCTTGCGATAGAGCTTGCCGCGGGCCTCATCGCCCCTGAACTGGGCGCGGTGCATGTAGAACTCCGGCCCGCGGGCATCGATGGCCAGCAAATCAGCCGTCATTGGAACCGAGAGTGGGCGATGGAGCGATGAGATGGCCGGCCGGCCTTCATCGCCGACCACGGCGACATCCCCAAGCTGAAATTCAATCTGCATGCGTTTGGATTCAAGATCGGATTGAGCATTGACGGTGAGGTTGCGCGCTTCGTCGGTGGCCGTGGCCTGGCCGTTTTTCGTGCGGATCAGCCGAATGTTGCGGGTCCCGGGAATATCGCCCGAGGTGAAACTGAGCCTGGATTTTCCGCGCGGCAGCGGCCGCACACCCGGCTCCAGCTCCAGCACATAGCCATCGCCGCTCTGCGGATCGGAGAATTCATACAGCTTGCGGGTTTTGAGGGTGGCGGCGATGGAGTTGAGGTAGCTGGTTTCCTGCTCCTGCTGGGTGATCGAGCGATACAGCTCTTTTATCTCGCTCGTCTCGGCCGGGTTCTGGTAGAAGCGGCGGAGCTGGCGCAAATCCATGAACTTGGTGTTTTCCTTGATCGGCGAGTGAAGCTGCATCGAGCGGAATTGCCCAGTGCCCAGGCCGCCGATTTCGGCCGGCGCCCCTTCGAATTTGCGCGGAAATGTCATGCCATCTTCGAGATAGGCGGTGAATTCCACATGATCCTCGCCCTGATGAATGACCACGGTCGCCCTGCGAGCCGTGTAAAACTCCTCCGGCACTGTAAGCCGCGTCCGCTCTTCGCGGTCCACGCGCGTTTCATACGTGCAGAACATCGGCCCGGTCAGCCGCACCACTTCATCTCCCGGCCACGCTGCCTGCGGCGGCAATATTTCCGCTTCCTCCGCATAGATCACAAAACCTTCGAGCTTGAGCTGATGCGACCGCTGAATGTTTTTCTGCACGACATCGGCCAGGCTCTGAAACGCCACTTTCTCGGCCCGCAGCGTGAATCGCGGCACGATGTAGCTGAGGCAGGCGAAACTGACGCAGGCCAGCGTGATCCCCAGCCAAAAAGCGGGCAGCGCCATGGTGATATAGCTGATGCCATGCGCCCGGCACGCCGTGAGCTCATTGTCGGCGGCGAGGCGGCCATAGACCACCGTCG
Organism: Tepidisphaeraceae bacterium; assembly: GCA_041482675.1. Taxonomy (GTDB): domain Bacteria; phylum Planctomycetota; class Phycisphaerae; order Tepidisphaerales; family Tepidisphaeraceae; genus JBGPEF01. The sequence goes on from JBGPEF010000028.1 coordinate 18,032, forward strand.
TCGCGAAAAGCGCCGCAATCGGCAGCGACCAGGTTTGCGTCGCCGGCATGAAGTACATGAGCATCTGCGCGACCTGCCCGCCGGAGAGGCCATATTGCATGAGCGGCTTGAGCAGCCCGCCGAAGCTCATGATGCCCGCGAGCACGACGGAAGTCATGAGGAAGACTCTGAGCAGGTCCCTCATGACATACCAGAAAAGGGTCTTGCTCATCGACGCGCCTCCACCGCGGCGGGCGATTGGCGATGGGGACTTTGCAGGAGAGATTTGATGACCGACGCCAGGCGCTCGATGCCGGAATCGATTTTTTCAATGGCCACCTGGCCGAAACTGAGGCGCAGGTGATTGCGGGGAATCTGGCCGGTTTCGTCCGGTTGGAAGCAATAGTCGCCGGGGACGTAAAGCACGCCGTGGGCGAGGCATTCGCGGAACATGCGCGAATCGCGCGCGGTGTCGATGGATTGGGGCGACGTGAGCCAGATGTAAAGGCCGCCGTGCGGGTGCGTCCAGTGCACTTGATTCGGCATGTGACGCTGGAGGCTGGCAAGCATCAGGTCACGCTTTTTGCGATATTCCGTCTTTAGGACCTCGAGATGTTTTGCATAGCTGCCATCCCGCATCGCCTCGAGCGCAATCTGCTGGCAGATATTGGCCGAGCCGAAGTCGTGATTGCCCTTTTGGTGGAGGACCGCTTCGAGAAGGCTGCGCGGCATGGCGGTATAGCCCAGTTTCAGGCCCGGCGCAAACGGCTTGCTGAAGGTCTGGGTGAGAATGGTGAATTCATTTGCCTCATCGAACGATTTGATCGACGGCAGCGCCTCGCCGTCGTAGCGCAGCTCACGATATGCGGCATCTTCAAGGATGAGAATGCGATGCTGACGGCTGAATTGTCGGGCGATCTCCAGCATTCGCTTGCGACGTGGCAGCGAGAGGGTCAGGCCGGTTGGATTGTCGAAGAAGCTGGTGCAGTAGATGAATTTCACCTTCGGCAGCAGGCCATCCCGCTCCAGGCTGGCGAGCAAATCGGCCAACGCAACCACATCCATCCCATCATCATCGGCGGGGACAGTTTTCACCTGCGCCCCCAATGATTGAAGCGTTCCGGTGAAAACGAAATAGCTCGGATTGGCCGCGATGACGATGTCGCTGGGATCGATCAGACAATCGCCGACCAGATACAGCGTCTGCTGCGATCCGGTAGTCAGCACGATGTCATCGGCAGTGAGCGACATCGACTTCGCCGCTTTGCCTTCGAGTCTTTCCAGATGCGCCAGAAGCTCTTGCCGCAGGGCGCGCAGGCCGAGGGTTGTGTCATATTGGAGGGCGGTCTGCGCGCGTGGCCGGTCGGCGAAGATTTTCTTCGTGATCACCGCACATTCATCGACCGGGAGCGTGAGTGGATCGACCAGGCCGGCCGCGAAGCTGATCAGGTTCGGATCCGCCACCGCGGCCGCAATCAGGGCGGTGATCGGCGCTTCCCGCGTCCGCTTTGCCTTGGCGGAGAGGGCTAATGGAGGAAGATTTGGCTCTTGTGCCTTGTCCATGGTCGAAACGAATGATGCTACAGGGATGGCCGTTTTGGTTCAAATGACAGCCGGCCCGCGGTCTGAGACGATGGGAGCATGTTCGACTGGGTCCACAACAAGCGGCTGCGCGGGCACGAGTATTTGGATGAGGATGGCGTCGACCCGGCGGAGCTGAAAAACGCCCTGCGCTTTATCAGGCGGGTCAATTCGCTTTTTGGATATACCCGCTCGGTTATTCATCACTTGAAACGATTCAGCAAAACCTGGAAGCCGGGCGAGCGAATTGACATCATCGATCTGGCCACCGGCTCGGCCGACATCCCGCGGGCGATCCTGCGCTGGGCCGCGGCGAATCATTTTGATGTGCACATGGTGGCCGTCGATCGCCATCCGGTCACGACCAAAGCGGCGGCGGAGGAAAACCGCGATCCTCGCCTCAGCATAGTTCAGGCGGACGTGTTCGCCCTTCCGTTTGCCGACAAAAGCTTCGACTATTGCCTAACCGCCCTGTTTCTGCATCACCTGGATGAGGATGGCATCGTGAGCGTCCTGCGGGCCATGGATCGCCTCTCGCGCCGCGGAATCATTGCCGCCGATCTGCTTCGCCACCGCCGGGCGTATCTGTGGATCACGCTCTTCACCCTGTTTTCCAGCCGCATGATCAGGCACGACGCGACGGTTTCCGTCGCCCAGGCGCTGACCGCCCCCGAAGTTCTCACCCTCCGCGACCGCGCAGCGATTTCCTACGCAAGACTTCACCATCATTTCGGCCATCGCTTCGTCCTGGCCGGCGAGAATGGCTCTGCCCGCTGAGAATTTGGGGAATTCGGCCAAAAAACGCTCAAAATTGGCAGTGGAACTCGGCCGTACCGTGG
>JBGPEF010000029.1:0-20141 GCA_041482675.1 Tepidisphaeraceae bacterium
AGGATGTCGTCGCCATCGCCGCCATCGAGGTTGTCTAGATTGCCATAACCGCCGAGAAGTTCGTCGTTGCCGGTTCCGCCGAGAATCTGATCGGTGCCGGTGCCGCCGTCGATGTAATCATCGCCGGCATCGCCGTTGAGAATGTCGTTTCCGCCCTGGCCGAAGATTTTGTCGCTGTCGTCGCCGCCGAGGGCGGTGTCGTTGCCGGTGTCGGAGCCGTAGATCACATCATTTCCCGCATCGCCGAAAAGCTGCTCGCCATCGCCGACGCCGGCGTAGAGCCAGTCGTTGCCGCCAGCGCCGTGGACCAGGTCGATCCCAGCGCCGCTGTTGATGGAATCATCCCCTTCGCCGCCGGTGATGTTGTCAGCGCCGCCCAGAGCATCGATTGTGTCGTTGCCCGCGCCGCCGTCGATGATGTCGCCGAAGTAAGTCGTGTCGGCGAAATTGGGATCGCTGTTGCTGCCTTCATCCGAGCCGGTGATGCGGTCGTTGTCATCGCCGCCGAAGAGTTGATCGCCGATTCCGGTGCCGGCGTAGAGTTGATCGTTGCCCGCATCGCCGGAGAAGGTGTCGATGCCAGCGCCGCCGTCGAGAATATCGGGGCCGCCTTCGCCAAAGAGCTGATCGTTGCCGTTTTCGCCGTAGATCTGGTCGGCGGCATTGTCTTCGCCCGCGCCGCCGGCGATCTGGCCGTGAATGATGTCGTTGCCATCGCCGCCGTAAGCCGTGTCTGGCCCGGCATTGCCGGAGATGCTGTCATCGCCGACTCCGCCGATGATTTCATCCGCATCATCGCCGCCTTCAACCGTGTCATTGCCAACTTCGCCGCGGATCACATCCTGGCCGGCATCGCCAAAGAGCATGTCATCGCCGTCGCCGCCCCAGATGCGGTCCTTGTCGGCGTTGCCGTGAACCGTGTCGTTGCCGGCGTCGCCGTAGAGGTCATCGTCATTCTCATTCCCGTTGATGACGTCGGCGCCGCCCTGACCATGAATCTGATCGTTGCCCGTGCCGCCGGCCATGGTGTCGTTGCCGGTGCCGCTGATGAGCGTCAGGTCGGTGGTGCTGGTAATGCTTCCATCGTCACCGATCATGATGTCATCGCCGGCATCGCCGTTCATGACATCGCCGGAATTGCCGTCGGAGCCTGAGCCGCCCCCACCGCCGACCATCTTGTCGTTCTCGCTGCCGCCAGACATGGTGTCGGAGCCGCCGTCGCCTTCCATGTAGTCAGCGCCGGCGTCGCCGTTCATGACATCGCCGCCGCCCTGGCCGTACATCAGATCGGCCGCGTTTCCGCCGCTCATGGTGTCATTTCCGCTGCCGCTGACGAGGATGATGCTGCTGCCAATGAGTGTCGCATCGTCGCCGGCCATCACATCGGCATCGTCGTTGCCATTGAGATTGTCATCGCCGGTTCCGCCGACGAGCGTATCGGGGCCGGCCTGGCCGTAGACGGTGTCGTTGCCCGCGCCGCCGAAGGCGGTATCAGCCCCGGAGCCGCCGATGAGCACCAGCGGGCCAATTTTCCCATCGTCGGCGATGATCAGATCGTTTCCGCCATCGCCGTTAAGCAGATCGCCGCCATCGGTTGCCGTGACCGTGGAAGACCCGCCGATGATCACATCGTCATCATCCCCGCCGCTGATGTTGTCGCTGCCGGCGTTGCCTTCGATGTAATCCAATCCCACATCGCCGCTGAGCGTGTCGTTTCCACCCTGGCCGTAAATCGAATCGTTGCCGATCCCACCGCTAAGATTGTCAGCGCCCGCGCCGCCGGTGAGGATGACCGAGCCATATCGCCCATCATCGCCGATCATCAGGTCGTTGCCGGCGTCGCCGGTCATGATGTCGTTGCCATCGGCGGCCAGCACCGTCGATGAGCCACCGATCATCTTGTCGTCGTCATCCCCGCCCGAGAGCAGATCCGCGCCGGCATCGCCTTCGAGATAGTCATTGCCGGCCTCGCCATTGACAGTGTCTGCGCCCCCCTGGCCATACATCGCGTCATTTCCGGTGCCACCGAACATCACGTCATCGCCACCGCCGGGGCCAAAGCTCACCGTGTTGTCGGCGTTGATGGTTCCCTCGTCGCCGATGATCACATCGTTGTCGGCGCCGCCATTGAGCTGATCGTTCCCGCCGTCGCCTTCCATGATGTCAGAGCCGTTGCCGCCGAAGAGCTGATCGTTTTCGCTGCCGCCGATGAGGCGGTCGTTGTTGTCATCGCCGTTGAGGATGTCCTGGCCAGCGCCGCCATTGAGGACATCATCGCCGATGCCACCGCTGAGATTATCAGCGCCGTTGTTGCCGTAGATGATGTCGTTGCCCGCCTCGCCGTTCACAGTGTCGTTGCCATCGCCGCCCTGGACGGTGTCATCGCCGTCACCGGCCGAGACCACGCCCGCGCCTGTCCCCAGAATGATCTTGTCATGTCCTCCGCCGCCATAGACCGTTACCTGTCCGCCGCCGGTGGTGATGTTGTCATCCCCAAAAGCAAGATTCGCGGGGTGGAGGACGGGATTGAAATCGCCGTAAATTTCGGCCGGAATCAGCACGTCGTTCTCGATGGTGATGGTGTCATTCACCACCCGCTTATTGGGCGGAACCGGCGGATAAGGTGTGGTGGATGGCGAGCCGCCGCCACCTTCGGCGTAGATCCTGGTGACGCCGACGAAATCCTGCGAGTAACCGAAACCTTCGAGGCGCACCCGCTCCGTCCCCGGCGCATCGCCGGCCTGCGGCTCGAGGTGGCTGATGGTGACGTTTTCGTTGCCATCGCTGGTATCGCCATAGACGCGCTGCGATGCGTAGGGCCCGATGTTGAGGCGCAGCACGCCAGCGCCGTCGAGGGTGCCGAGAATCGGATCTGGATCGTTGGGATTGCCCTGGCAGCCCCAACTGAAATCCAGCAGCGTCGCTTCGGCAATCGTGAAAGTCTCCTCCCAGCCGACGAAACCGACGAAGGGAATGTCCAAACCGACCCGCACGTATGCATCCAGCGCGGCGGTGAGCTTGCCATCCACGTCCACGATGCAGAGGGGGCCGAGTTGGAAATCCTGGATGATTTCGCTGACGCGAATTTTGCCATCGCCAAACGGCTGGGATGGCGAGGTGTTGGGATCGTGCAGATTGAAATGAATCGTCGCAAAGAGTCCGCCGCCCACACCGGCCGAGAAGACGATCAGATTCAGCTCCGCGTGCGCCTGGAAGCTTGCATCGACCGTCAGCTCCGGCGCATCGGGGCCGGAGCCGTCGGGATTGGCCGTGTCGCTGACGAAGAATCCGTCGAAAATCTGACCGATGTCGCCGGCATTGAACCCAGCCGCCGCCCATTTCTCGATGCCGTAGGTGTCATAGCCGAAGTAGAGCTTGGAGTGGGCCGCGAAATGCCCCTGGAGGCGCACGCCGAGCGGGCCGAGGATGGGGAAGAACTCATTGAAGTCGTAATTGATGTTGAGTTCGGGAAGACCGAAGCTGAAGAGAAGAGGATGTTGGCCGAGGAACAGCTTGAAGGCTTCGGCCGGGTTTTCGAAGATGGGGAAATGCAGGCCGGTGCCATCGAGCCCCCCGCCGCCGCCCAGCGCCGAGGAGCCGGCGTTGGCCAGGAAGCCGGCCACCTTCGCGCCGGTATCTCCGCCGATGGCGTTGCCGATCGCCGTCAAGCCAGCGGTGATATTCGCGGGGTTGATATCCGAGAGGGAGATCCCGGAGAGGTTGGGCAGTGTGCGGGTATCGCTGCCGGCGAGGCTGAATCGGCCCAGATCGAGGAAATATTGGCCGCCCACTCCCTCGGGGATCTGGTTCACGAAGTCATCGACCTTGATGAGGATGCTGATGAACTTGGTGGCAGCGCCGCCATCGAGCAGTTCGGCAACTTCGAGCAGAGTGACCTGGCCATCGTGGGGGTCCACGTCAAATTTGTCGTTCAGGATAGGGATGTCGGAGAGGAGCGGCATCTTGGTGCGGAACACATCCAGCACCGGCTTCAAAGGCTTGAGCACCTCGCGCACTTTGCTGGTCACCGGCGAGACGAAATCGCTGAACCAGGTGCCGAGATTGAGCCGCGCATTGTTGAACTCGACGACCGGGGAATTTCCAAATCCGGCCAGCGCACCGCCCGGATCGACGGTGCTGGCATTGAATCCCCACGCCATGTGGAAGTCGGCCGATAATGATGGGAAAACCGGATTGCCCTGGAACGTGACCGCGCCATGCAGCTTCACATCAGCATTTCCCGTGATCGACGCATCGAGCCCGAGGCTGCCGAGCTCGGAGGGGAGCGAGAGCTTGGAATCGGCATCCGGGCCATCCTTGAAATCCAGGCCGAAGTCGGCGTGAAAGAGAGAGTTGTCGTTGGTGGCGGTAAGACGGAGGAACGCAAGGTTACCAGTGAATTCCAGGCCGGGGAGGGTGATGTCCAGGTTGATTTTGAATTCCGGATTCGCTCCCGTCGGCGCGGTGCTGACATAGAACCCGCCCGCATCCACGCCCAGCTTCAAATGAAATTCATACCCCAGGACAATATTGATCCCACCCGTCATCGCCATGCCCAGCGAGGGCAAGCCAATGTCAAAATTCGGATGGAGCGTCGAATTGACCATCGTCCCCTTGAGGTCCAGGTTCACAAACTCCAGCGAATCGGCATCGCCATCGCTGTCGGTATCGACCAGGTTGAGGGTGATGGCGGGTGCGCCGCCGATGGTGGGCAGCACATTGAGTCCGCTGGGGCCGAATGCGTTGTAAAACGCGGTGCGTACGCTGTCGGCGTTCACCGTTGCCAAACCATTGAGCACCGTAAAGGCCTCGTTCGCCTTGGCCTTCACCTGATTGAGAATGTCCTCGGTCGTGTCCTTGGCGTCCTTCAGCTTGTTGCCGGCCATGGGCAGGCCGTGATTCAGCACGCGGTCGAAAACAAAATCGTGAAATTTGTCGATCCCATTGATCGCATTCTGCACCACCCCGGCAACATCCTTCAGCTTCGCCTGAAGCGCTGCATCCAGCGGCAAATCCGCCTGAGGGGTAACTCCGCCCGCGCCGTTCACTGCGGGCGCAGCATTCGTCTTTGTGGAAGCCGCGCTCGGTTGCAAATATTCAAGACTCGGATCGGTCCCGGCCAGATTCGTGGTCACAGTCGTCGGCGCGGTGATGCTCGGCCACTCCATCGCAATGATCTGATTCCCCGCCAGGTCGCTCGTGGCCTCAAATTGAAGCGCAGTAACGCTCCCCGTCGCGGCCCCAACCGTCGCGGCGCTGGGCGCACTCCCCAAGCCATTCAATTCAACATGCGCCTCTCCTCCCAATCCAATCACCACATCCGCCGACAAGCTGGCCTGAGCTTCGCCAACTGCCACATCCGTCGTTCCCAGCCGCACCCCGCCATTCAAATGCGTCCCCACAATCGTCGCGCTCAGTTTCAGGCTCTCATTGTTGGTGTTGACATAAAAAATCGCATTCGCCCCATCGAGCTGCGCCCCGATGGTGATCGTGAAATCCACTCCCACCGCCAGATCCGCCGTCCCGATCCCACCGCCGCTCATCCCCGACAAATTCACCCCACTCCCACTCACATCGATCGGCGCATGAATCGTACTGCTCTTTTGCAGCCGCAGAGTCATCTCCAGATGATCCGCCTGATCGTCAAATCCCACCACCGCAATCCCATCCGCCAATCCGCCCGGCCCTTCCAGCGCAGCCCGCAAATCCGCAAACGAGGCATTCGGCCCCACCACCCGCCCTTCCAGCAGCGATTGCAATCCCAGCGCATATTGTGATGAGAGCGCATTGCCCACCATGGGCAGCGCGCTGTTGGCGAGTGTCGAGTCTTTCAGCCGCTGCAACCCGGCCGCCAAACCGGCATTGTCAGCGCGCAGCACCGCCGCCATTGCACTGACCAGCGCGCCATCATTGGCGCTAAGCAGTATCCGTTGTTCCAGCTTCTCGACGATGCCATCCACGCTCCGTCCCAGCAGCGCCGCCTTATCCGCGCGCGCAACCATACTGGAGCTGCCCTGTCTTTTTTGTCCCATAATGATCCTCGATCCCTCGAATTGGATTGCCCGGTGCGGGATGTGCTCAAATCGACGAGCGCGCTTCGACTGCCCACCTGCTTTTGCGCGCGGCCGATCTCTGCGGCGCCTTGTGCGCTCAATCTGCCAGCCAACTGGCTTCCAACTGCTTACTCACGAGATGTGCAGACCTTGACCTTGCCGCGCACCGATTGAAGCCCACCAACGCACCCTGCCCTTCCATTACACCAAAGGCCGGAAGATGAGAATGACGTGAGCCGGACAACCCTGTCCGTCATCTTTCCAACCCTGCGAAGCAAATTATAAACAGAATCCACCCCGCCATGCTATAAGTTTCTGCCCTAAATCAACATCCCGCCCCTTCCACGCTAAAACCCATAAGCTATTATCTCTCTTACACTTCAACCGAGATCATTATGGCAAAAACGTCACTTCTGCGAGCCTTCCTGCTCCTTCTTGCCCTGCTGGCCGCCCCCGCCCGGGCCCAGAGCGAAAAACACCTGCTTTACTTCACCTCCCCCGACGGCGCGCAGGGCGGCGGCTCGGGGACCGGTCTCCTTATATATGACATCGACGACGGCCATAAATTCGTCCGCCGCATCGATGTCCCTTCCTTCAAGGGCGGCGTCCGCGGCGTCTGCGCCAACTCCGCCACCAAGCGCCTCTACGTCAGCACCACCAGCAAGATGCTCATTTGCATGGATTTGCTCACCGACAAGGTCATCTGGGAAAAAACCTACGACACCGGCTGCGATCGCATGGCCGTAACGCCCGATGGAAAACAGTTGTATGTCCCCTCCGGCTGGTGGGGCGGCAAGGATCATTGCTGGATGGTCGTCGATGGCACCAGCGGCGAAATCACCAAACGGATTCCCGTCACCGGCGCATCACACAACACGCTCACCAGCCTCGATGGCCGATTCGCCTACCTCGGCTCCACCACAACCCTCACCGTCATCGACACCAGCACCAATGATGCGATCCACGAAATCCATCCCATTGGCGCAACCGGCGTCTTCCCCTTCACCGTCAATGCCGCCGGCACGCGCGGCTATGTCTGCCTCGGCAACTTGGTTGGCTTCGACATCGCCGACCTGACCAATGGCAAAGTCCTCGGCCGGGTCCTCGCCGAGAACGAAGGCAAAGCGACCCCCCAGCGCCGCCGCACGCATGGCGCCGGGCTGACTCCCGATGAAAAGGAACTTTGGATCAGCGATCAGGCGGATAACGCGCTCTACGTCTTTGATGCGACCGTCGAGCCTCCCAAACAGACGCAACGTATCGATGTTCACAACGCCCAGCACGGCTGGGTGGCCTTCAGCCTCGATGGCCGATTTGCCTGGTGCTCCTCACCCGACATCATTGATGCCCATTCGAAGAAAATCATCGGCACTTTCAAGGATGAAAAAGGCCAGAACGTGGCGTCGAGTAAGTTTGTGGAGGTGGTGTTTAAGGATGGGGACGTGGTGAAGGTGGGAGATCAGTTCGGAGTGGGAAGAGCCAAATGATTTGCAATTTGCGATTTGCGATTGAAGACAATTGCAAATCGCGAATCAAAAATCGCAAATCTCCTCACACCGTCGTCGATTGAAAATCCAGCGTATCCTTCGTCACCGTGTTCGTCCCCGGGCCGCCATTGAGCGCATCGTCTGAAACGCCATCGCTGCTGTCCAGACTGTCATTCCCCGCCTGCCCGCGCAGGACATCCGCGCCGGAATGATCGAACAGCGTGTCATTCCCCTCGCCTCCGTCCAGCACATCATCATCCGCCCCGCCATCGAGCGAGTCATTCCCATCGCCGCCGAAAAGCAGATCGTTATCCGCATCGCCGAAAATCGTATCCAGTTCGCTCCCGCCGCGCAGAATATCCCGCCCGCCATTCCCGTGAATCAGATCATTCCCCGCGCCGCCATCGACACTGTCGGCGCCATCCCCGCCATTGATCGTGTCAGTCCCATCGCCGCCCGACAGGTCATCGTCCCCCCTTCCCCCGATCATGCTGTCATTGCCGTTGCCGCCGTTGATCACATCCGCGGCCGCCTCGCCAAAAAGCTTGTCAGCGCCCTCGCCGCCCCCCAGCGTATCTTCGCCGCGATCGCCGTGAATGCTGTCATCACCCGCCCCGCCGATGAGCTTATCAGCGCCCAGCGAGCCGCGAATGGTGTCGTTTCCATCGCCGCCATAGACGATCAGTGGAATCTTCAGATCTCCCCCGACGCCGATTGAATCATTCCCCCCCAGGCCCCGGATGCGGATCGAACCCACACTTCCGGCCGGAAATGGCGTCTCGATCGTCCCAATTTTTACCGTCAACGTCGATCCGCTTTTGGAGACCCGAATCACGTCGGCCGCCGTGGTTCCCTTGACCTGAACCACTCGGCCAACCAGGGTGGCCGAGAGCATCCGCCTCGATTCCAACCCCTCCAGCGATGCCAGAATCGACAATTTTCCACGTCCTTGAGCGTTCGCGGGTAGTGTGAACAAGGCAACTCCGGGCTAAAAAGGGGTGGCGATTGATGCGGGCGTCCGTAACCCAAACGCCTCCGTCCGCCAATTATTCCATCATACAGGCGACAACGCCGGGGAAAAAATCGAAGATTCGCGGAAGAAAATGGCCGAGACCGGGAACCATATAGGGCAGGAACAGCGAGCGGCCTTCCTGAGGCGGCTGCGCAGCAATGACCAGGCCGCTTTTGGCGAGCTGGTCGATCAGTTCAGCCAGCAGCTCTTTCGCGTGGCCTATTCAATGGTCGGCAACGCGGCCGACGCGGAGGATGTGGTGCAGGAGACCTTCACCGCCGCCTTCGCCGGCATCGGGCGATTCCGAGGCGAGTCATCACTTAGGACCTGGCTGATGCAGATCCTGGTGCGACAGTCAGCCCGGGTGCAACGCAGCCGCGGACGCCGCCGGACGATTGGGATCGATCAGTCGGAACAACCGGTTCACGATCCCGCCAGCGCGGCCGACAGCCGGATCGATGTGATCGCGATGTTACAGACGCTGTCGCCGGAACATCGTGAAGTGATCGTGCTTCGCGAATTGCAGTCGATGAGCTATGAGGAGATGTCCGCGACACTGAAAATTCCCCGCGGCACCGTCGAGTCCCGTTTGCATCGGGCACGCCAGGAGCTGCGAGAAAAGTTTGGCGATCGATTTTGAAACGAATTTTAATGACCTGTGATCAGACGCAACATGCTCAGGCTTTTTACGACGGCGAGATGAATCCGGCCGATCGTGCCGCGTTTCAGGCGCATCTCGCGACCTGTTCCATCTGCTCCGCCGAACTGGATGATCTTCGCCGCCTCAGCACCCATTTGGCCGCCGCGTCGATTCCCTCTCTATCTAATAATGCCCTCTCCCGCTTCCATCGCACGGCACAGGTGGCCGAAGAACGCGGCGTGCTTCGCCTGGCCGAGTGGCTCACCGCGGCTGCCGCGGCGATCCTCGTCATTGGCCTCACCGGCCTCTTCCGCCAGGACACCACTCACGCCAGCCCTCCCGATACCTGGGAGCAGGCCGCCATCGCCTATCCGACCGATCACGATCCGACGGTTCATTCCGATGTTCTCCAACTGGCCGAGTGGATTCGCACCGACCTTTCCCCGGGGAATCACGGGGAAAAGCGATGACCAAAACCCGAATCATCGTCATCGTCGGCTTCATGATCGCCTTTGGCGCTGGCGCTGTCGTCGGCCTTCAGCTTCGGGCTCCCTCGGTTGTTTTGGCGACCGTTCCTCCGCCGCAGCAGAACTCCTGGCTCCGCACCGAGCTGGGACTCAGCGCTGAGCAGAACGATCAGATGAAAAACATCTGGGAAAGCCTGCACACCGGCGGCCGCGGCTATGAAGACCGCCGTCGCCAGCTCCGCGATCAGCGTGACGAGGCCATCGCGGCCCTGCTGCCGCCCAGTGTGATGGGCGACTACGACAAAGTCCTTCAGGAGTTTTCCAATAAGCTGACACAACTGGGCCAGGAGCGCGACAAGGCGTTCCAGGACGCCGTCGAGAAGACCAAAAAGATCCTCACCCCCGAGCAGCGGGTGAAATACGAAGAGTTTCTCAAACGGCGCGAGCCGGATCGCGGCGATCGCGGCCCACGCGGATTTGGCCGACGGTCCGACTCGCGGCCGGTTTCCAGGCCTCCGCCGGAATGAACTGAAAAAATCGCGGCCATAGTGCCGCTCCGCAACCCTCATTCAAAGGAGATACGATGCAACGTCTGAAATTCTTTGTGGCGATGTTTATCGCCGTGCTGGCCATGAGCGCAACCGGCGCGCTGGCCCAGGCCCCGGGCCAGGGCCAGGGCCGGGGCAACTTCGATCCCGCCCAATTCCGCGAACGCCAGATGAACCGCATCAAGGAGCAGCTTGGCGCAACGGATGACGAGTGGAAGGCCATCGAGCCCAAGGTCGACAAAGTCATGAATGCCCAGCGCGAAGCCCGCGGCGGCTTCGGCTTTGGCGGCGGCGGTCCCGGCGGTGGCGGCGGCCGTGGCGGTGGTGGTGGTGGTGGCGGTGGCGGTAACGCTGGAGCCGCTCCGGCCCCCACGACTGCCCTCGGCAAGGCCTCACTGGAACTACGCACCACGCTTGAAGACAAGAATGCCGCTCCCGAGACCATCGCCAAGAAACTGGCCGCCGTCCGCGAAGCCCGCGAGAAGGGCCGCAAGGATGTCGCCGACGCCCAGAAGGAATTGAAGGAAATCCTCACCCAGCGGCAGGAAGCCGTTCTGGTGATCAACGGAATGCTCGAGTAGTTCTCATCAGCGTGCGCATGGATGGGGCGCGGGAAAGGTCGTCCACCGCGCCCCATCCACGGCCCTGATTTGTTGTAGCACGGGCGTCTCGCCCGTAGTGTTGACTGTGGCACGGGCGCCTCGCCCGTGAACTCATAACACGGGCATCTTGCACGTGCAGAAATAAACGAAAATGGAAGCCGTCCTCTCCAGACTAATCTCCGAAGGCCTCCTCGACGATGCCGGCGCCAAGCGCGTGCGCACGCTCCTCTCCGAAGGCAAACCCCTCGACGAGGCCATCCTCGCCGCCGACGGCGTCTCCGAAGATAAAATGCTCCGCCTTCTCGGCAGCGTCTTCGACATCCCCTACGTCGACCTCGAACCCCTCACCCTCTCCAAGGAATTTCTCACCAGATTCCCCGCCCGCATTCTCATCCAGCACCACATCCTCCCCATCGACGAACAACACGGCATCGTCTCCGTCGCCACCAGCAAAGTATTCGATCTCACTCCCCTCGACGAACTCCGCCTCGCCTGCGGCCGCGATGTCCGGCCCGTCCTCGCCCCCGCCGCCGAGATCGACCGCTGCATGAAGCGCTTCCTCGGCGTCGGCGCTGATACGCTTCAGACCCTCGTCTCGGATGCCCAGGGTGAAGTCCAGGTCATCGATTCACGCGATGATGAAGACCTCGACCTCGCCAACGCCGCACAAGATGCATCCATCATCAAATTCGTCAACCAGGTCCTCACCGAAGCCATCGAGCTCCGCGCCACAGACGTCCATGTCGAGCCGTTCGAGGACCAGCTTCGCGTGCGCTATCGCGTCGATGGCGAGCTTCAGCAGGCCAACATTCCTCCCGAGGTCCGCCGTTTCCAGGCCGCCATCGTCTCGCGCCTGAAGATCCTCAGCCATCTGGATATCGCCGAAAAGCGCCTCCCCCAGGATGGCCGAATCAAGCTCAAAATCATCGGCCGCGAAATCGACGTCCGCGTCTCCATCATCCCCATGCTCCACGGCGAGGCCGTCGTCCTGCGCATCCTCGACCGCAACGACGCTCTGCTCGGCACACAGTATTTGGGCATGGCCGAGCGCGACCGCAACGCCTTCGACACCATTTTGGAACTCCCCCACGGCATCGTGCTGGTCACCGGCCCGACCGGCTCCGGCAAAACCACCACGCTCTATGCCGCCCTCTCCAAGATCAACGACATCCAGCGCAAAATCATCACCATCGAAGACCCCGTCGAGTATCAGCTCCGCGGCATCAACCAGATCCAGGTCTCCAACAAAGCCGGCCTCACGTTTGCCCTCGGCCTGCGCTCCATCCTCCGCCACGACCCGGACGTGGTCCTGGTCGGCGAAATTCGCGACATGGAAACCGCCGAAATCGCCGTGCAGGCATCGCTCACCGGGCACCTCGTCTTCTCCACCCTGCACACCAACGACGCCCCCAGCGCTGCCACGCGGCTGGTCGACATGGGCCTCGAACCGTATCTCGTCGCCTCATCGCTCGAAGTCGTCGTCGCCCAGCGCCTCGTCCGCCTCATCTGTAAAGAATGTAAGGAAGAAGCTCCCCGGGCCGACGTCGATCTCCTCCGTTCCGAGTTTCACGACCTGGTTCCCCCAAAACTCTATCGCGGCCGCGGCTGCCGCAATTGCCAGAACACCGGCTATCGCGGCCGGACCGGCATCTTCGAGCTGATGCTCTGCAACGATGAAATCCGCTCGCTGGTTCTCGAGCGCGCTCCCTCACACGAAATCCGCAAGGTCGCCATCAAGGATGGAATGCGAAATCTCCGCGAAGATGGCTGGCGCCTGGTCGCCGAAGGCCGAACCACCATCGAAGAAGTTTTCCGCAACACCAAGGATGAAGCGATGCACCTGCACAAAGATGGACCGAAGGTTCCCGCAACCGCCGGAGCCCCGGAATCCGGAGCCCCGGAATAATGCCGAACTTCGCCTACATCGCTCTCGATCGCCAGGGCCGCCAGACGGCCGGCACCCTCCCCGCCGACAGCCGCGGCGCTGCCCTCGATCAGGTCATCAACCGCGGCCTCTCCCCCGTCTCCGTCAAGGAAGAAGCCTCCGCCGCCTCCGCCGCCGCCAAGGCCCAGAAAACTTCCACCTCCACCAAAGTCAATCAATCCGCCGTCGAAGCCTTCACGCGCGAACTGGCCAATCTCCTCGCCGCCGGCCTCTCGCTCTCGCGCTGCCTGCATCTGCTCCGCCGCGAAGCCTCCAACCCCGCCGCCCGCAACGTCTGGTCACAAATTCACGATGACGTCGTCGGCGGCATGCCCCTGGCCGACGCCCTGGCCAAATGGCCCAAAGCATTTTCCACCGTCTACGTCGCCATGGTCCGTGCCGGTGAGGCCGGCGGATTCCTCCACGTCGTCCTCCAACAGATTGCTGACTTTCGCGCGCGCGAGCAGGACCTCAAAGGCAAAGTCAAAGCCGCCATGGTCTATCCCGCCGTCCTGGCCGTCCTCGCCGTTGCGGTCCTGGTCTTCCTCCTCACCTTTTTCATCCCCCGCTTCTCCGGCATCTTCGCCGAATTCGGCGGCAAGCTGCCCTGGCTCACCCAGGTCATCGTCGCCATCAGCGGGGTGATCATGAAATACGGCCTGTTTCTCGCCGTCGCCGTGGTCATCATCATCGTCGGCGTAAAACGCGCCATGACTTCCGAATCCGGCAAACGCTTCTTTGAGCGCCTGGTCCTTCGCATCCCCGCCGTCGGCCACGTCAGCGCCCGTTTCGCCCTCGTCCGCTTCTGCCGCATGCTCGGAACGCTCATCGGCGCGGGCGTCCCGCTCATCAACTCGCTGCGCGTCGCCAAGGAAGCCCTCGGCAATCAAACCCTCGCCGACACCGTCACCAACGCCATCGACGAAGTCCAGCGCGGCTCGGCCCTCTCCCGCAGCCTCTCCGTCAGCCCCATTCTCTTTCCGCCATCGGTGGTTGAAATGGTCGCCGTCGCCGAAGAAACCGGCCGCCTCGACAAAGAACTGCTCCGCCTCTCCACCGCCTATGAAGGCGAACTCGACCGCCGCCTCCGCATGCTCGTCGCCCTTGCCGAGCCCGTTTTGCTTTTCGTCATGGCCGGCCTGATCGGAACCGTCGTCGTCGGAATGCTCCTGCCGGTCTTCACACTACAAGATCTCGTGCACTGAGGAACAAAATATGAAATCGCAAATCGCAAATCGCAAATCGCAAATCCGAAGTGCCTTCACGCTCATCGAGCTGCTGCTGGTGCTGGTGATTCTCGCCGTCCTCGCGGCCGTCGTCGTCCCCAAATTCACCCACCGCTCCGAAGAAGCCAAAGTCGCCGCCGCCAAGGCCGACATCGCCAGCCTCGACGTCGCCCTCGACGCCTACGAAATCGACAACAGCCGTTTCCCCACCAGCGAGGAAGGCCTCGCCGCCCTGGTAGCAGCCCCCTCTTCCGCCACCGCATGGAAAGGCCCCTACATCAAACGCGCTGCCGATAAAGACCCCTGGGGCAATCCCTACGTTTATCACTCCCCCGGCCAGCACAATCCCACCGGCTATGACCTCTATTCCTACGGCCCCGACGGCCGCGAAGGCAATGACGACATCGACAACTGGTCCAAGCGATAATCACTTTTCTTCCCTCTCCCGGTAATCCGGGAGAGGGCAGGGTGAGGGCTCTGTTTGATTGACGATAATGAAACGCAAGCTCTTAAAACCCCGCTCCGCCTTCACCCTCCTCGAGCTGGTGCTCGTGCTGCTCATCCTCACCATCATCATGGCCATGGCCTCGCCCGCCCTCCGCAATTTCTGGCGCGGCAATCGCGTCAAGGATGCCGGCGATCAGATCGTCTACATCACCCGCCTCGCCCGCACCCAGTCCATCAGCGATGGCGCTGTCTATCGCCTGGGCATCGACGCCAACGGCACCGGCTACGCGCTTTACGTCCAACAGGCCGAAGGTTTCGTCCTCATTCCGTCGAACAATTTTGCTCTTCCCGAGGAAGCCCACGTTGAAGTGACCAAAGCCGACGGCACCGCCGCCGACCACATCGACTTCTTCCCCAACGGCCGCACCGAGCCCGCATCCATTCGTCTCTCCGCCGTCGGCCAGAACGACATCGTCCTCATCTGTCCCTCCCCCACCGAAATGTTCTCAATCTCCACGGGCGAAGGGGGGATTCAATGAATCGCTCCCTTAAACACTCTCGCCGCGGATTCACGCTGCTTGAAGTATTAGCCACGCTCATCCTCATCGGCATCATCCTCCCCGCGGTCATGAGTGGCATCTCTCTCGCCACCGCCGCCGCCGGAGAAGCCAAACACAAAGTCGAAGCCGTCTCCCTCGCACAAACCAAACTCTCCGAGTTCCTCGCCACCAGCCAAAATCAGGCCGCCAGTTCCTCCGGCGATTTTGCCGACTATCCCGGCTACGCCTGGACCGCCTCCATCGAAGCCCGCGACACCAATCTCTCCCAGGTCTCCGTCCGCGTCACCTGGTTCGCCCGCGGCCAGGAACGCCACGTCGATCTCGCTTCCATGATCTACACCGCCGACACCACCACCACGGGCAGTGGAACATCCGGAACCGGAGCGAGCACCCGATGAGCCGAAAACGTTCACATCCCGGCTTCACTCTCATCGAGCTCATCCTCGCCATGGGCATGATTTCCATGCTCGCCGTTTCGCTCTACGCCACCCTTCGCGTCGCCTTCAAGGCCCGCGACAGCGCCACCTCCGGCATCGCCCCCATGCGTTCGGCCAATGTCGCCCTCGACCTCCTCGGCCAGGACATCGAATCCGCCCTCCCCCCCACCGGCCTGCTCGCCGGAGCATTTCTCGGCCAGCACCTGGGCGATGTCCAGATCAGCCAGGACAGCATCGAGTTCTATTGCGTCGGCTCCAGCGATTCCGTCGATCCCCCGCGCTCCGCCGGCTTCCGCAAAATCGATATCGGCCTGATCGCCTCGCCCGACGGCCGCAACTATCTCCTGGTCCGCCGCATCACCAGCAACCTTCTCTCTCCGCAGGAAGTCCAGCCCGAGGAAGAAATTCTCTGCCGCAACGTCCGCAGCTTCGCCCTCCGCTATTACGACGGCAGCACCTGGACCGAAGACTGGGATTCCACGCAACTGGGCGACATCCTCCCCGTGGCCGTGCAGGTCGATCTCCAGATCCAAACTTCCCCCGACACCCAGGCCCCTCTCTATCATGCGTCGCGCGTCTTCGCTTTTGCCTGCCACACCGATACCAGCACAACTTCCACCGGCACAACCACAGGTGCAACCGGAAGCACCGGAGCAACCGGCGGCACTGGCTCCCCAGCATCGACGGGAGGCCGCCGATGAATCACCTCCATCGAAATTCCCGCCGCGGCAGCATCCTCATCGTCACCATGTGCATCTGCTTCCTGTTGGCCGGCATGGTGCTGGTCTTCTGCCGCTCCATGCGCGTCGAAGCCATCGCCTCCGCCAACCAGGTCGCCTCCGTCAGCGCCTCCGCCATCGAGCGCGGCGCGGAGCAATACGCCCTGGCCATGATCGATCAGCAGAAGGACCAGGTTTATTACAACGCCGAATCAACCTATTACGGCGTGCAGCTTGGCGACGGATATTTCTGGTTCATCCGGCCCAATTACGGCGACGATCTCCTCCCCTCCTTCGGATTCGTCGATGAGGCCGCCAAGGTCAACATCAACACCGCCACGCTGGAAATGCTCCTCCGCCTCCCCGGCATGACCGACGATCTCGCCGCCGCCATCATGGATTGGCGCGATGAGGATTCCGATATTTCCAATTCCGGCGCTGAAAACGAATATTATCTGTCTCTCGCTCAGCCCTACTACTGCAAGAACGCGCCCTTCGAAGCCGTCGAGGAAATGCTCCTCGTTCGCGGCGCAACCGTCGAGCTGTTCTATGGGCAAAATTACATGCTCCAGGGCGTGATGAATCGCGACCAGGCCTCCCAGAACACCATGATGAACACCGACCCCGCCCTCGCCCGCGGCCTCTATGACCTGCTCACCGTCTACAGCGTCGAACCCGCGACCAACACCACCACACCTGCTGGCGGCGGCGGCGCTGGCCAGAACAATCAGCAACAACAGCCCAAAAAAGGGCTCATCAACATCAACACCGCCCCGCACGACGTTCTCTTCTGTCTCCCCGGCCTGGAAGATTCCGATGTCGCCAACATCCTCTCCGCCCGCAACAGCGCCACCCTCACCCCCGGCGACACCTCCTGGGTCGCCAATGCCGCTGGGGGCAAGGCGGCCAGCATCGCCCAGTACATCACTGGCAGTTCCTATCAATATTCCGCCGACATTCTCGCCGTCAGCGGAAACGGCCGGGGCTTCAAGCACGTTCGCGTCGTCATCGACGCCCGCACCAGTCCTCCCAAAATCATCTTTCGCAAGGACCTGAGCGATCAGGGTTGGCCCATCGATCAGGAAACGCTCCGATCGCTTCGCTCCGGCCAGGGTGTGCCCAATTCCACAAAACCACTTCTGGGAGGATCACTTTGAGCATAGGTCATCCCAGTGTCCTCGGTCTGGCTGTCGGTGAGCGCTCCATCATCGCCGCCGAGGTCTCCATCACCCGCGATCGTCGCCAGGTCAAGCACACGGCCGAATTTGTTTTCCCCCAGGGCACATCGCTGGAAAAAGCCGAGGAACTCGGCACTGCGCTCGCCCAGTTTCTCCGCCAGCACCATTTTTCCTCCTCCCGCGCCGTCATCGGCGTACCCGCCCGCTGGCTGATGGCCCGCGACAAGGATCTCCCACCGGCGACGGCCGAAGTCGCCGCCAGCACGCTTCGCTTGCAGGCCGAGCGCCACTCCTCCGCTGAAGATTTGATCTTCGACTACGCCGGCCAGTCCGACCCGCGCAAGCCGCGCAAAGTGCTGCTGGCCGCCATGCTGCGGCCGCAGATGGAACGCCTCCAGCGCATGGCCGACGCCGCGGGGCTGCGACTTTTGGGCATCACCTCCGCCACCCTCGCCCTCGCCAGCACGGCCGGAGACGGCCCCTCCCTTCTCCTCACCATCGCCCCCGATGCCA
Organism: Tepidisphaeraceae bacterium; assembly: GCA_041482675.1. Taxonomy (GTDB): domain Bacteria; phylum Planctomycetota; class Phycisphaerae; order Tepidisphaerales; family Tepidisphaeraceae; genus JBGPEF01. The sequence continues at coordinate 17,814 of JBGPEF010000029.1, forward strand.
TGGAGCTGGCCGCCCGCCACGACGGCACCCCCGTGCTCCTCCGTCATCTCGCATCCAGCAATGCCAGCGCTTCCCTCCGCAACGGCGGCGCGCAGGACATGGCCTCGATGCTCGGCAGCGAAATCCGCCGCGTTGTCACGCTGATGCCGCAAAATGGCCAGGGCGGCGCTCGCTCCATCACCCTTTGGGATTCACTGGGCCTCTCCGATTCGGAGATTCCCATTCTTCAGGACCGCGCCGGCCTCGCGGTTGAGAGCCTGGTCGACCTCAAGACCCTTGGCATCGCCACCAACACCGCCGACGCCGCCCGATTCGCCCCAGCCATCGCCCTGGCACTCTCGGCCGCCGAAAAACGCCTTCCCCTCGACTTCCTTCACTCGCGCCTGGCCACGCGGAAAGAAAGCCGCATCGGCCGCCGCACCGTCTGGGCCGCCATCATCGGCGTTGTCGCCGTTGGACTCATCGCCTTCCTCCTCATCGACCTCCAGCGGCGCGAGACCGCCCTGGTCAACCTGCGCTCGCGCCTCGATAATCTCAAACCCGACATCAAGTCCGCCGAAAGCCTCACCGAAAAAGTTTCCTTCGGCCGCGGCTGGTTCGAAACCCGCCCCCCCATGCTCGATTGCCTCCGCGAGATCACCCGCGCCTTCCGCGATGAAGAGCCGATCTGGGTCTCCAGTTTCTCCCTCCGCGACAATCATAAGGGCACGCTCAAGGGCCGCACGGCCGACCGCAAGTATGTCACCGACCCACAGGGACTGATCGACCGGCTCCAAAAGAACAAGAATTTCTCGGATGTCCGCGTGCAGGAGCTTCGCGAAGTGGGCGGCAATTCTCGTGATGTCTCTTTCTCGCTCAACTTCATCTTTAACCCGACGGAGCAGGCGCCATGATCCTTTCCCGCAGAGAGCGCTACATCGTCATCGGCACCGTCGCCGTCGTCGGCCTACTCGCCCTCGACCGCCTGTTCCTGACGCCCCTCATCGAGCGACGCCAGCTCGTCGATGCCCAGATGCGCCAGGCAACCGAAGAGATGACACGCGCCAATGGCCTCTTCACCAATCGCACCCGCGTCAACCGTAAATGGAATGAAATGAGCGCCACCACCCTGAAAAGCGACGGCTCCACCGCCGAAAGTCAGATCATCCGCTCTGTCGGCGACTGGGCCCTTGAGGCCGGCCTCAACCTCTCCTCCGTCAAGCCCGAGCGCGCTGAAAAGGAAAAGCAGTTCCAGAAAATCACCTTCCGCGCCAACGCCACCGGCAACATGGCCTCCGTCAGCAAATTCCTCTGGCGCTTGCAGACCTCCAAAGTCCCCATCCGCGTCACCGACCTCTCCATCACCACCCGCCGCGATGGCGTCGATGATCTCTCCCTCGACCTGGGCATCTCCACGCTCTATCTCCCCCCCGAAGCCGCCAAACCCGAAACCGCCTCCAACAGAATCGATTCCACCACCCGGGCGGGCCGCATATGAGATTCCTCTTACCCTTCCTGATAATCTCGCTGCTCGCCACGACCGCCCAAGCCCAAAATCGTCGCTCCCGCGATCGCTCCCCTGACGGCAATCGCCCCCCTTCATCCGCCTCTCCTTCCGCTTCGGCCGCGGCCGATGACAACGCCGACGCAACCACCTTCGACCGCTACAAGCTCCTCTCCGACCACAACATCTTCATGAAAAATCGCCGCCCCGCGACGCGTCCCAGCCGCGACAACCGCCCCGACCGCCCACCCCCCAAGCCCGAAACCGCCTTCATCCTCACCGGCTGCACCATCGAGAATGACAACAAGTACGTCGCCTACGTCGAGAACGCCCAGACCGGCGTGACGCTGAAAGTCTCCCCCGGCGAGTCGATTGCCACCGGCAAAATCACCGCCATCGGCTTTGACTTCCTCGAATACGAAGCCGCCGGCCAGAAAACCCGCATCGAAATTGGCCACAACTTCACCGGCTCCGTCGCCTCAATCTCCACCTACATCCCCTCCTCCGGCCCCACCACCGGCCCCGTTGATGAATCAAATCTGAGCACCGAGGAAAAGCTCAGACGCCGTCGCCTCCGCGAGCTGGGACAGTGATCCGCACCATCTGTAATCTCGAACGAGGAAACGAAATCATGCAGCTTCAACGCCTCCTCTCGATTGCCTCAATCGCATTCCTCCTGCTCCTTGCCGGCCGGCTCGACGCCCAGGCCCCGGCCACCCAACCCACCGCCCGCCCCGCCACGCAGCCCACCAACGGCCAGCAGATCATCCGCGCTGACGGCGGGATTATTCTCAACTTCAAGGATGCGTCGATCGATGCGGTCCTCGAGCAGCTCTCGGAAGTGG